>JAHEBE010000341.1:2118-3320 GCA_024642365.1 Algoriphagus sp. | reverse complement strand
TTTAGGATTCCTATGGTATTCAATTTTGAAATATGAAATGCCGGATAATACCCCGCCAAAACTCCAATTAAAATTCCAAAAGCAAGCAAGACCGGAAGGGTAATCAAAGCTGCCTGAAAATCTATCTTCAGTGATTTTTCAGCCAATTGGTTAAAAAATGGAAGTGCAAAACTCACTAAGACAATTCCAATTGCAAGACTTATAAATGTGAGTACAATGGCTTCCAATAAGAATTGAGTTATTATTTGGCTTCGTGGAGACCCCATTGCTTTTCTCACTCCTACTTCTTTAGCCCGGTCGGCAGATCTAGCTGTTGACAAATTGATAAAATTGATACAGGCCAAAACCAATATAAAAATCGCGATAGATATAAAAATATAGACATATAGCGCATTCCCATTAGGTTTGATCTCAGACTCTAGATTTGAACTTAAATGAATGGATGCCAAAGGCTGGAGGAAATAGCGGTAGCCATTTCCTGCTTTTTTATACTCCTCAAATGACACCCCAAGATTCCTTTCTATTTGTCCAGCAGCATATTTTTCTACCAATCCAGGAAGCTGATTTTCCACCGTCAAAGGATCTACTCCTTGTTCCAATTTCAAATACGTAAAGGCAGAAAAACCTGTAAAATTTTCTTGTGCCAATCCAGGAAATGAAGCGGTAGAAAAAATGTAATCCAATTTGATATGTGAGTTTTCCGGTAAATTCTGCATTACAGCGGATACGGCATACTCTTGCCCAAAAAGGGTTAATGATTTACCAATAGCCGCCTGATTTGGAAAAATTCGTGCTGCAGTTTCTTCAGTCAAAACGACTGTATTAGGCTCATTTAAGGCAGTTAAAGGATCACCTTGCAAGATTCTAAAATCAAAAACTTTGTAAAAGTTTGAATCGGCAGCCATCAAATTTCGCTCCTCAATCTTGGTATCCCCTACCTCAACAATATTAGAATCACCAAAACCAAAAAGTCGAACAGATTCCACCACTCCATTGATTTCTTCAGCGATTACTTCCGAGTAGCTATCCGGGATGATTGCATAGAAGCTGGAATGATCTGGGTAGATTCGTTCTAAAACTACTCGATGGATTTGCTCATGATTTGGAATCCAACGATCATAGGAAAGTTCATCTTTCACATGAAGCATAATCAGCATGCAACAAATAAAGCCCAAGCTCAAACCAAGAATATTTATCCCTGA
>JAHEBE010000341.1:0-2018 GCA_024642365.1 Algoriphagus sp. | reverse complement strand
GCTAATCCAAACAAGCCCAAACAAGAAATCAGAATAGCTAATGTTCCAGCAATCGTAAATGCAAGGCTTAGCTGAGAATCTTGCTGATACTGAGCAGCAAACCTCTCATCCAAAAATCTATATATGAATGGATTGCCAGGGAAAATCGTCTCATAGATTCCTTGAATTGCTTCTATTGTTCCTTTAGTTTCTTGAGCTTCCACTACAATTGTAAAAAAACCATCTGCCTGAGACGCCAGAAAAATCATAGGTACGATCTTTTCGCGAAGCGACATATGATGGTAATCTGTAGTGACTCCCACGACCTCAAAAGGCTTCCCCCAAAGGATATTTTGACCCACCGCATCAGCAGGAGTCTCAAAACCAAGCTGTTTGGAAGCAGATTCGTTGAGCATCACTTTGTTTAAATTGTTCCAATTTTCATCCGCTTCCAGCTGATTGAAATTCCGTCCTGCCAAGACCTCGATTTCATAAGTGGGAATAAATTGCTCATCGATGATGAACATCGAATAATTGTAATCCCGATCCTCAGGCCTAGGGACCAAAGGACTAATCCCACCTGCTGAAAAATTATATCCTTGACCCGGGATATTGTTACTTCCAGCGATTTGCTTGATAAACGTCTGCGATTGAAGAGACTGTTTGAAGGCATTCATTTTTGAACTGCGATCATCTCCAACGTCATTTGGGCCGGCGATGATCAGCCGTTGATCTACATTAATGCCCAGAGGTTGAGATTGCATAAAGGACAGCTGATCGCGGATGATCAAGGTGCAAACGATGATAGATATCGAAATCACAAACTGAAAAACTACCAAAGATTTCCTCCCCCATTGGCTGTCAGGTTTGAAATTCACTTGACTTCGAGTTTCAAATTTCCCAGAAAGCACTACCACATATATTCCAGCCAACAAGGAGCAAAATCCAATTAACCCCACAAGCACAATGGCTACTATGGGAGTTTGTAAAGCCCCAAACCAGATTTCTTTTCCAAAAATTGCTGATGTGAAAGGCACAAAAAGATAAACTAATGACAGCGATAGGATCAGGGAAACCACCAAAAGCAGAAAGGTCTCAACGATAAATTGTTGTGCCAACTGCCAGGATTGTGCCCCCAACACTTTCCGCATCCTGATTTCCTTCAGGCGGGTAAGAATATTTGCAGAAGAGAGATTAAGGTAATTGACATAGGCTATCAATAGAATCAAAACCGCAATTGCCAAGAAAATAAGTACGCTTCCCATCTTTGCTGAAGTAGGCAGAGGATCACTAATCGACTGGCCTAGATGGAGATCTGACAAGCCTTGAAGAAAGATAGTTGTTGCCTCACTTCCAGGGTTTTTGCGGATAAAGGAGGTCAGTTGATTTTCCAAGTCTTTAGGATCCACTCCTTCTTTGGTCATTAGGAATAGGTTGACAAATCCTGAATCAAAGCCATTGGGATCAGCCCAATCATTCCCAGCACGATTGGCGGGATTTTCGAGCGAATGAATGGATAGGAAAATTTTTCCTTGGATATCTGATCGAGATGGAATCTCCTCCAAAACTCCCGTCACGGTAAATTCTTGCTTTCCAAATTGATTGCTCAGCAAAAAGCTTTTTCCAATCGGGTCAGCATCTCCAAAATAATTTTTGGCAAGTGTCTGTGTAATTACTGCCGATTGAGAAGCGGTCAAATCAGCAGTTCCTCTGAGAATTGGAAAGGAGAAGGTTTGAAAAAAATCCCCTTCTACGAAATTTATTTCTTCCTCTCTAAATACCAGGTCCGTTTCTGGAATTGCAACAAGTCCTGCTCCGATATACCCTGCAATCCGATTAGCTGATCGTATATCAGGAAAATTCGTCTCCAGCACTCCGGCATAGCCGGGAGGAAGATACGTTTCGAAGGAATCATTTCCTTCTTGGACTATTACCCGATAGATTTCATCTTGGTTTGCATGAAAATCATTGTAGCTCCATTCGGTCATTACAAAAGCCGTCAGTACCAAAAAAGCAACCAATCCCAAGACCAGACCCAA
>JAHEBE010000340.1 GCA_024642365.1 Algoriphagus sp. | reverse complement strand
TGAATTGCAAAATAAACCCTGCATAGATCATCACTTGTTCAAAAGAGCCAGTGAGAAAAAGTATTAAACTCATGCAAGTATTCAAGAGGATTGCACGAACAGGAATTCCTTGGGAATTAACTGTTGACACAGGTTTCCAAAGTCGGTAATCTTTTGCCATAGAATAGGTGATTCGGGGACCTATCCATGCATATCCACTAATTGTTGCAATTAATTGAAGGGCAATAAAAAAACTTATCCATGCAGCTCCAGTTGACCCAAATAGATTATTAAAGGCAATGGTTGCTACTTGTACTTTACCAGAGAGTTGAATTGTATTCGCATGTTTAAGAAACACGAGTTGCAAAAGAATGTAAACTACAGTGACAAAAATTGTAGCTGAAATTAAAGCTCTAGGCAGGTTTTTTCGTGGCTCTTTGATCTCTTCTACAATGTATGCTGCTGAATTCCAACCAGTAAATGCATAGAAAACAAATATTAAAGAGACTGCAAATCCTGGTTGTCTTATTTCAGAAAGCCAACTTTTTGAAAAATCTATTGCATTAGTTTCAAGGGTTGGATTAAAATAAAAGCCAATCCCTATTAAGGCCAAAACAAAAGATATTTTCAATAGGGTAAAGCTATTTTGAATCATACTGCTTTGGCGGAGACTTACAATATGCCCTATTGGGATTCCTATCAAAAAAATCAACCCAGGCCATAAACTCTCTCCTAAAATTGGCCCCAAATAACTATTCATCGCCATCGCCGCGATGGCTATTGGAGCCGAAAAACCTACCGTGAGCGATACCCAAGCATACAAATAGCCGATAGCGGGATGCAAAGTCTCAGATAAGAAAATGTAATCTCCTCCTGATTTATGAAAATGAGTTCCTAATTCTGCATAGATCAAAGCTCCTATTAGAGCCATTATTCCTCCTAAAGTCCAAAGGAGAATGATGGACCAGGTGTTTTGAACAGCGATTAACTGAAATCCTAGACTTGTGAAAACACCAGTGCCGATCATATTGGCTATGACTAATCCAGCAGCAGTTTTCCAGCCTATTTTGTGATTTGAAACCATCAAGTTGGTCGATTTCAGTTTTTAAAATAAAAGGCATTTGCGAAACAAATGCCTTTTAGATTTCTAATCATTTCAAAGTATTACTTTTCCATTTCTTTAAAAAGGTCAATGGTCGTTCCTTTCACTTTCTCTTCAAAGGCCTTCCAATCTCCATTTATGAACTTTTCAACTTCAGCTATAGCCGCAGAAGCGGATTCTTTAGCATGTTCAAAAAGCCGTTCTTCCGTTTCTCCTGGAGCTGAATAAGATGATCCAGCATAGCGTCTCGGAGCTGATTGCATCGTCATCGTAGTAGGATAAAGGCTTCTTACAATACCCTGTCCCTCCATCGTTGGACCGTTAAATGCTTCTCTAGTAGTATCCAATTTTTTCTTGATGTCTTTAGCAGCTTTATTAAGTGCCTTTGCATCCTCTGAATCTACATCTTTGGTGAGATTTAAAACCTTATCAATCACTTTTTGAGCATCATCCAGTTTTTCAGTAGAGGTACTTACCTCCGAAGAAAGTGCTTCTAGGCGCTTCATGAAATCTTCACGTGCTTTCAAATCTGCCAATTGATAAGTAATTCTAGGATCCATCAAAACATTGATTGCACTTTCGGCTGATTCGCCTTTGTATTCAAAAACCAATTTGTAAGTTCCTGGTAAGGCATCTCCACCACTTGGTTCAAAGAAACCAGTTCTATTTCCACCTCGTCCACCTCTTCCTGATGTAGCTGTAGCAGTAGATTTTCGATCAAGATTCCAATTTATTCGATTTACACCTTTTGCTGGAATAGATTTTAAAGTTCGGATTTGTTCATTTTCAGCATTGAAGATTTTCACAGTAACTGTATCCAGTTTTGCAGTATCAGCATCATTGATGATATAGCTGATTCTTCCTCCAAATTCACGGTTCTCCGCTGCATATTTCCCATTTGCCGGAAACCGTTCGCCATGTGGCTGTTGGATTTCGACTTGGTACGCATCAGGATTGGAAACTGCAGTAATCTTTGCAGTCGGCAATTTTCCTGAAGTCTTTGCCATTACTCGCAAAGGTCTAATATCATCCAAAACCCACATAGATCTTCCAAAAGTACCGATTACCAAATCTGCTTCACGAGCTTGAATAGTCAAATCGTAGGTTGAAACTGCCTTTGGGTATCCATGTTCCCATTTATTCCAAGTTTTGGCCTTGTCGAAAGAGACGTATAGACCGAACTCAGTTCCTAAGAAAATCAAGTTTGGTTCTTCAATATCTTGTTTTATAGAAAGGGTGTAGCCAAATACTTTTTGATCATCGGCAATCCTTGTGAAGGAAGTACCAAGGTTTGAAGTATGATAGGCATACGCTGAAAAATCGTTATTTCTGTAATTATTGGCAATCACCCAAGCTTCATTTGCATCATAAGTGGAAGCTTGAATTTGAGGAATCCAGGATCCTTTAGGTAATCCTGAAATTTTAGAAACAACATTTGTCCAAGTTTTACCACCATCTTTTGTGACTTGCACATTTCCATCGTCTGTACCTACCCAAATTACATTTGGATCAATAGGGCTTGGTGCAATGGCCAAAATAGTGGTATGATTTTCTGCACCTGTGATGTCAAAAGTTAAACCTCCCGTTTTCTGTTGACGCTGTTTGGAAGAATCATTGGTAGTCAAATCTGGGGAAATGATCTCCCATGCATCTCCATTATCAATAGACTTATGAAGAAATTGAGACCCATAATAAACAGTCTTTTCATCATGTGGATCCTGCGCAATGGCAGCATTCCAATTAAATCGGAGAAAAACATCTTTGTCTGGATGAGTTGGTCTAACTACTTTATTGTGACCAGTTAATTTGTCAAACCGGGATACATTTCCACCTTGAGACATCGTATAGCCATATCTTGAATCGGAAGGATGAGGTACCACATCAAAACCATCGCCAAATGAAACCTCTTGCCAATAGGTATTTCGGATTCCATCTCTTTTCCAGATGTAAGCCGGACCAACCCATGAGCCGTTATCCTGCATTCCACCATAAATATTATATGGCAACTCATTGTCAACGTTTACATGGTAAAATTGACCAACTGGAATGTTTTCTGCGAAATACCAAGTTTTACCACCATCTCGCGTGATGTTAAGTCCACCATCATTCCCATCAATCATGAGCTTCGGATCGTTAGGATTGATGTACCAAGCATGGTGATCTGGATGTACTCCTTCATATTGAAGTAATTGTTGGAATGATTTACCACCATCTTCACTCATACCGACCCTACTATAAAGTGTATATA
>JAHEBE010000339.1 GCA_024642365.1 Algoriphagus sp. | reverse complement strand
GCTATGAAAAACTGAAAGAAATCTGTCAACAAAACCCCTTTTAATCCTCCTAAAGAGCTATAAATTACTGTCACTACAGAAGCAATCAATAAAGTTTCTACTGGACTAAGTCCTAGCATTACACCACCGATTTTAATTGCGGCAAGGGAAACGGTAGCCATAATGACCACATTGAAAAACACACCCAAATAAATTGCTCGGAAAGCTCTCAAAAATGCTGCTCCTTTGCCAGAATAGCGTAATTCGTAGAATTCCAAATCCGTGGTTACTTCGGATCTTCTCCAAAGTTTGGCATAAACGAACACGGTCAACATGCCTGTCAATAGAAATGCCCACCAAGCCCAGTTTCCCGCTACGCCATTTTTCCGCACAATATCTGTGACCAAATTTGGAGTATCGGCGGAGAAAGTGGTAGCAACCATGGAAACTCCTAAAAGCCACCAAGGCATATTTCTTCCCGAAAGAAAAAATTCTTTAGCTGAGGTTCCTGCTTGTTTCGAGGTGAAAACTCCGATTAGGAGAGAGATGATAAAGAAGGCAGCAATAATTGCCCAATCAATTCCAGTGACATTCATAGCGGGTGGGTTTATTTAATCTCGGCCAATTAACAAAAAAAATAGCTAATTACTACCTAACTTATTTAATAAATTTTAAAAACATTGTTCAAAAGGCATTCTTAAAATTAAATTCTTGGAGTTCCATCAGATCTAAATTTTTTATCTACTCAAAAAATCTATCTAGTTTTGAAAATGAATCAAGAAGATATTCGAGAGCTAATAGCTCAATTTCAATTTGACCTAACCGAAAAGTTTAGCATTCAAACTTTTGGTGCAGGGCTGATTCATCAGACATTTTTAATTGAGTGTAGAACAAAGAAATATATTCTCCAGGGGTTCAATGAAAATGTGTTTAAATTCTCTGACCGAATAGAAAAAAATCTTGGGCTATTAAGTAATTCTGGTCAATTGGCCCTTTTACCTTTTCAGCTTCCACTGCCCATTCTCAATCTAGCTGGAGATGGGATGGTAAAGTATAATGGTAAACTTTTCAGACTCTTTGATTTTGTCGAGGGCCAAACCTTGCAACAAATCAGTTCGCCAAATCAAGCAAGAATGGCTGCGGAAGCCTATTCACTTTTTTCAAAATGGGCAGATCGATTTTCGCTCGATGAATTTGAGGAGACGATTCCTAATTTTCACCGACTAGATTTGAGATACAACCGTTTGGTAGAAGTCGCAAAAACAGCAAAAGAGTTGAATCCGGAAGAGAAAGAAATCCTGGACTTTTATTTGAGTCAAGATGATCTGGTTAAAAAGTATCTTCAAACTTGTCAACAAGTTCCAAAACGCCTCACACATAATGATACGAAAATCAATAACCTGATTTTTTCAAATGACCTTTCTAAAGTAGCGGCTGTGGTAGATTTGGATACAATTATGCCAGGCTTCCTTTTTTATGACTTTGGTGATCTGGTTCGGACAGTCGCAAGTTCAGTGGAAGAAACAAGTCAAGATTTTGATTCTCAAAGTTTGAATTTGACGATTTTCGAAGAATTACTTACAGGTTATTGGTCTGGAGCAGGCAAAATCATGACGCATGCCGAAGCCCAATCCTTGCTTATTGGAGGAGAGGTAATGACATGTCTGATGGGAGTTCGGTTTTTCACGGATCATCTTGAAGGGAATGTGTATTACCAAGTAGCATACCCACAACAAAATTTTGATCGTGCAAAAAATCAAATGAGTTTACTGCAAAGTATGCAAGCTCAACGTGTATCGATGGAGTCGATATTTTCAAAAGTCACAGGATTTTCGAATTAAGCCTTGACAATTTCAGACATTTTTATTGGCAATTGGGGGGACTCGGTTTAATTTGCTTTATTCCCAAAAAACAAAACCTTGGCTGGCTTTTTTGACACTAAAATCGAATTTTTAAAAGGCGTAGGACCGCAGAAAGCGGCTCTCATTAATAAGGAGCTTAATATTTTTACCTATGGGGAATTGCTCCAGCATTACCCTTTTCGATACGAGGATCGCACTAAATTTTTCAAGATAAAAGAACTTAACGCCGACTTGGAAAGTGTGCAAATCATTGCTAAAATCCGCAAGGTAGAGCTGGTCTCCATGGGGAATAAAAACCGTTTAGTCGCTCATGTCGCAGATGAAACTGGTGAGATGGAGTTGACTTGGTTCAAAGGGATTCAGTGGGTCCAAAAGAAATTGCCCATTGGAGCAGTCTATGTTTTTCTAGGCAAGCCAGCACTTTTTGGAAGAAAATGGAGTATTGCCCATCCCGAAATGGAGCCATTTACGACCTCCAACGAGCAGCGAAACAATTTCCAGCCTGTCTACTCCACTACAGAAAAGCTTCGAAATAGGTTTCTGGATTCCCGTGGGATATCTAAGATTATGGAAGGTTTGGTCCATGGGAGCTTGCCCCATATTCAAGAAACGATTCCGGATTCGATTCGAGACCAATATCAATTGATCGAGCGCCAAGAGGCAATTCGGCAAATTCATTTTCCAACCGAGCAAAAGGCACTTCAGCGTGCGCAAAAGCGTTTGAAGTTCGAAGAGTTTTTCTACTTGCAGCTTCGTCTTTTGAAAATGAAGGTGACCCGAATGGAAAAATATCGTGGGCAGATTTTAGGAAATACCGAGTTGCTCACAGAGTTTTATAAGAATCATATTCCATTCGAACTTACAGATGCGCAGAAGCGAGTCATCCGGGAATCTTTCCAGGACATGAAATCTGGCAAACAAATGAATCGCTTGATTCAAGGTGATGTTGGGAGCGGCAAGACGATGGTAGCTTTCATTTGTGCATTGATATCGATCAGCTCCGGAGCTCAGACTTGTCTCATGGCACCTACAGAAATCTTGGCCAATCAGCATTTCGAAGGGCTGAAGGAATATGCGGATATGATGGGGATCAAAATTGCTTTGCTGACAGGATCATCTAAAAAAGCACAGCGACGTGTGATCCATGAGGAATTACTTTCTGGTGAATTAAAAATATTGATAGGGACTCATGCGCTTTTGGAGGACGTGGTTCAATTTCAAAATTTAGGTTTAGCGATCGTTGACGAGCAGCATCGGTTTGGTGTAGCACAGCGTGCAAAACTATGGGCGAAAAATGAGGAGTTCATTCCCCATGTTTTGGTGATGACTGCCACGCCGATTCCCCGGACTTTGGCCATGACGCTTTATGGAGACTTGGATGTGTCAGTGATCGACGAACTTCCAGCCGGAAGAAAACCGATTCAGACAGTACACCGATTTGACAAGGATCGACTTAAAGTCTTTGGATTCATTAATGAGGAAATCAAGAAAGG
>JAHEBE010000061.1 GCA_024642365.1 Algoriphagus sp. | reverse complement strand
TGAATTTGACATCACAAATGAAGGGTGGCCAGTTGCACATCCAAGATTCACCAATCTACCTTCTGCCAAAATGATAATTTCTTTACCATCTAGATTGTATAGATCTACTTGAGGTTTGATCACATCTTTGGTTTTACCATAATTCTTGTTCAACCAAGCCATGTCAATTTCATTGTCAAAGTGGCCGATATTACATACAATCGCCTTATCCTTCATCGCCTTGAAATACTCTCCATGGATAATGTCTTTATTCCCAGTAGCGGTAACAACGATATCTGCTTCTTTGACCGCATCAGCCATTTTCTTTACAGCAAAACCATCCATTGCTGCCTGAAGTGCACAGATCGGATCGATTTCAGTTACTATTACTCTTGCGCCTGCACCGCGTAAAGAAGCTGCAGATCCTTTTCCAACATCCCCATAACCAGCCACGACAGCTACTTTTCCTGCCATCATCACATCAGTTGCACGACGAATCGCATCAACCAAAGACTCCTTACAGCCATACTTGTTATCAAACTTGGATTTTGTTACAGAATCATTCACGTTAATTGCTGGCATTGGAAGTGTACCATTTTTCATTCGCTCATAAAGCCTGTGAACTCCTGTAGTAGTTTCCTCCGATAAGCCTCTAATTCCCGCTACGAACTCCGGGTATTGATCTAAAACCATATTGGTCAAATCACCACCATCGTCCAAAATCATATTTAATGGCTGGCGCTCCTCACCAAAGAAAAGTGTCTGCTCAATACACCAATCGAACTCTTCAGCTGATTGACCTTTCCAAGCATATACTTGGATTCCCGCAGCAGCAATTGCTGCAGCAGCATGATCCTGGGTCGAAAAAATATTACAAGATGACCATGTCACCTCAGCACCAAGTGCTTTCAAAGTCTCAATCAAAACTGCAGTTTGGATTGTCATGTGAAGACATCCTGCAATTCTTGCTCCTTTTAAGGGCTGAGAAGAACCAAATTCTTCACGTAAAGCCATTAAACCAGGCATTTCCGCCTCTGCTAGTTTGATCTCTTTTCTTCCCCACTCTGCAAGTGAAATATCTTTCACCTTGAATTGGATAAATTTCTCAGATTTAATTTCTGACATATGATGATTATTTACTGATTGAATTACTCGATTGAGGCACAAAGGTACCGTATAAAATTTGGAATCTAAAATTGAAGTCTAGTTCAAAAATGTAACTTCTTTTAAATCAAAAAGCTGAACCTCACCATCTTCTCTAATTAATTCAAGTTTACCTTGAGGAGAAATCCCAGTAATCTTTCCAACAAATTCCCCTGAAGCATCTTGAAAATCAGCCCAAACATCTCTCAAATACAAATAATGGAGGTATTCGGATTTTATTTCATTCCATTTCCCTCTTTTAAGCTGCAAATAACCTTGCTCAATCTGGGTGACTAGTAATCTAAAAAGTTCCGGCAATTCAAACTTGCTTCCTGTAATGTTAGCCAGTGAAGTAGCTTTTGGATTTTCGAATTCGATCTGATTTACATTTATACCTATCCCAACAATTGCAAATTCCCATCCCTCACTTGAAAAAGTGTTTTCAATTAATATCCCTCCAACTTTACCATAATCAGGCAAAATCAAATCATTAGGCCATTTGACATTCAAATATGGGACATAGTCTTGAAGCAGTTTTCGAATACTATTGGAGATAGCCATATTCAAATAGAACTGCTCCGTGATATCCAAAAAATTGGGTTTTAGGACCATCGAAAAAGTCAAATTCATCCCCTTTTCTGTTTGCCATTTATTTCCTCTTTGCCCTTTCCCTTGAGTTTGATGATCAGTGACCACAATTGTTCCTTCATGAGCACGACGATCTTTGACCAAACTTAGCGCGATGTCATTGGTAGAGTGACACTCTGGCAGGTATTGGACATCTTTCCCTAAAAAAATCGTGTTGGCAAGGATTTTATACATAAATTTTGAATACAGCTGAAATCTGCTTTTATCAAGAAGATTTTGTAAAATTAATTTAATAATATGACAGCAGAGGCGCTGAGCAAAATAATCATAAAAGGAATGGAAGAAAAAAAGGCTTCCGACATCACAGTTTTAGACCTGAGAAATATCAAAAATGCGGTGACTGATTTTTTTGTTCTTTGTTCTGGAAATTCAGACACGCAACTCGAAGCAATAGCAGATTCAATCGAAGAGCAAGTCTTCAAAGCAGGAGAAAAAGGACCTTGGAAAAGCGAGGGAAAAAATAGCGGTCAATGGATCTTAATGGATTATGTGAACGTTGTTGCCCATATTTTCCTTAAAGAGAAAAGGGATTACTTCGGATTGGAAGATTTGTGGGGCGATGCAAAAATCACCAAAATCAAATAAACCTCACAAACTTTAACTGCTTCTCTCCGTTTTACCATAAGTTTATAGAATCATAATCAAGCAATGAGCGATACAAAAAACACGAATAAAAAATTTGTCCCAAAAGCACCCCAAAAACCCAATTTTCAACTTTGGTTGATCATTACTGCAGTTTTGGTTCTGATAGGACTTACTTGGGTTCAAAATAGAAATTCAGTCATCGATATAACGCAAAAGAGATTTGAAGACATGTATCTCGCAGGAGACGTGTCTCAAGTGACTATTGTGAAAAATATGGAAAGAGTTGATGTTACTTTAAAAAGCGCATCACTCTCGAATTCTAAATATAAAACTGAACTCGAATCAAATTCGGCCTTTTTCAATCAGGCGGGTCCTCACTATTCCTTTCAAGTAGCATCCCTCGATAAATTTGCAAATGACTTTGACACCTTAAAAGAAAAGGTGGCAGAAGAAGATCGAATCGAATTGAAAGTGGCTAACGAGGAAAATTGGGGAAGCTATTTCTCCAGTTTTGGCTT
Source organism: Algoriphagus sp. (assembly GCA_024642365.1). GTDB lineage: Bacteria > Bacteroidota > Bacteroidia > Cytophagales > Cyclobacteriaceae > Algoriphagus. The sequence goes on along the minus strand of JAHEBE010000061.1, from coordinate 9,660 downwards.
CCTAATTCTTCTTTTTGTGCTGTTCTGGTTTATGATGCGAAGAATGGCTGGGCCATCTGGACCTGGAGGTCAAATCTTCAACGTAGGTAAATCTAAAGCGCAGCTCTTTGATGCAGAAAACAAGGTAAAGATCACGTTTGACAATGTGGCAGGACTTGATGAAGCAAAAGAAGAAGTACAAGAGATTGTTGAGTTCCTCAAAAATCCTGAGAAGTTCACCAAACTAGGAGGAAAAATTCCAAAAGGTGCACTCCTTGTTGGCCCTCCAGGTACTGGTAAAACATTGTTGGCAAAAGCAGTAGCAGGTGAAGCTGGGGTGCCATTCTTTACACTTTCCGGCTCTGATTTCGTCGAAATGTTCGTCGGAGTTGGTGCAGCTAGAGTTCGAGACTTATTTAAGCAAGCCAAAGAAAAAGCACCTTGTATCATATTCATTGACGAGATTGATGCTATCGGTAGATCCAGAGGTAAGGGTCAAATGCCAGGCTCAAATGACGAGCGAGAAAACACACTAAACTCGCTTTTGGTGGAAATGGATGGCTTTGGTACTGACACAGGAGTAATTGTAGTCGCAGCTACTAACCGCCCTGATGTGCTAGACAGTGCATTATTGAGACCGGGTCGATTTGACCGTCAGATTTCAATCGACAAGCCAGACATCAACGGTAGAGAGGCTATTTTCAAAGTTCATTTAAAACCAATCAAAACTGCTGATGATGTAGACCCGAAAAAATGTGCTGCTCAAACTCCTGGTTTTGCAGGGGCTGAAATTGCGAACGTTTGTAATGAGGCGGCACTTATCGCAGCAAGAAGAAATAAGACTGCTGTAGATATGCAGGATTTTCAAGACGCTGTTGATCGAGTGATTGGTGGATTAGAAAAGAAAAATAAAATCATTTCTCCTGACGAAAAACGCATTGTGGCCTATCATGAAGCTGGTCATGCTGTAGCTGGATGGTTCTTAGAGCATGCTGATCCATTGGTGAAAGTAAGTATCGTCCCTCGTGGAGTTGCAGCTTTGGGATATGCCCAATACCTTCCAAAAGAACAATTCTTATATCAAACCGAACAGTTGATTGATGAAATGTGTATGACGCTTGGAGGTAGAGCAGCGGAGCAAATCATCTTTAATAAGATTTCCACGGGTGCTTTGAGTGATTTGGAACGAGTGACAAAAGTGGCCTATTCCATCGTGTCAGTATACGGCATGAATGATAAAATTGGAAATGTTTCGTTTTATGATTCCAAGTCCGATGGTTATAAAATGACCAAGCCTTATTCAGAAACGACTGCAGAAACTATTGATGAAGAAGTACGGAAATTGATTGCTTCTGCTTATGACAGAACTTTAGCACTATTGACTACTCGGAAAAATGAGTTAGAGATTTTGGCCAAGGAATTACTTGAGAAAGAAATTCTTTTCCAGTCTGATTTAGAGAAGTTAATTGGTAAACGTCCATTTGAAAAGGAAACTACTTACCAAGCATTCACAAATAAAAAAGCTTCTGCACCTGAAGTAGTAAATGATCAATTGGGAACTCCAGAAATTGAGAGCGAACAAGAAATCACAGGAGAATCGGATGTGGTGCCAGAATCAAAAACTGAAAAGTAATCGCAGATAAAAGCCTCGAATCATTCGAGGCTTTTTTATTTTTGCTGCTGCCCCTTATCTTTCCACATGCAAGCAATCGAGCTGAACATCTCCTTATCTGATAAAAAAATATACTTTGCTTCAGATTTTCATTTGGGAGCACCAAACTCCAATGAGAGCAAAATCAGAGAGCAACGCATCATTCGATGGTTGGATTCAATAGCAAATGATGCGGCAGCCATATTTCTGGTTGGAGATATTTTTGATTTTTGGTTTGAGTATCAAGAGGTAATCCCAAAAGGGTTTATTCCTTTTATTTCTAAAATCTCACAGTTGAGAGATTTAGAAATTCCAATTTATTTTTTTACTGGGAATCATGATCTCTGGATGAAAGACTACTTCACCAAGGAATTAGGAATCCCTGTTTTTCATGAACCCATCCAATTAATTTCTGAGGGGAAAAGCTTTTTGATTGGGCATGGAGATGGTTTAGGGCCTGGTGATAATTCTTATAAACGACTGAAGAAACTATTTACCAATCCTTTTGCAAAATGGCTTTTTCGATGGTTTCATCCAGATTTAGGGATAAAACTTGCCAAAGCATGGTCGAGCCATAGCCGGATCACTAATATCCAAAAAGATGAGAATCGATTTTTAGGAAATGACGAATGGCTTTGGGCCTATGCCAAAACAATCGAATCAACTACGCATTATGATTATTATGTCTTTGGACATCGCCACCTTCCTTTAGAATTACAGGTAGGAAGTGCCGCTACCTATTTCAACTTAGGCGAATGGGTTACACAAAACACCTTCCTCCAATTCGATGGTGAACGTGCTGAACTTATCGAATTCAAAAAATGAGGTACTTTCTCCAACTACTGTTGATTTTTTTCTCTTGCAATAGTTTTGCTCAAGAAATCCCAATACAAAACCTGGATTTAGTCTCACTTGACACAAAAGATAACGTGTTTGTCAGCACGACAAACGGGGACATTTATCAATTCAATTCAACCGGAAAGCAGATCAACCTTTTTTCTCCTGGGAGGCAAGGAAGATTGCAACAACTGGAAGCTGCGTGGACAGTGAACATCTTTAGCTTTTCATCTGATCTTCAGGAATACCGGATTTTGGATCGTTTTCTAAACCCACTTTCGGCCAAAGGATTTCAGCAAGCTGATATTTCTTTGGTGAAGGCTGCCACCCTAGGCAATAATAACATTATCTGGATTTGGGATGAGTCAGATTTAAGTTTGAAAACCCTCGATTACCTTCGGAATTTAATCATCCAATCCCAGCCACTCAATCTGATCTTGAATTCAGAAAACTTGGAAGTCCTTGAAATCCGAGAATTTAAAAACCGCCTTTTTATGAATGTGGCGAAAGAAGGGGTTTTCATCTTTGACAATCAGGCCAATTTCCTGAAAAAGGTCAACCTTCAAACCAATCAAAAATTCTCATTCTATCGGGAGCGGCTTTTTTGGTTAGAAGCAGGAATGCTTTCTTCTTATGATTTGGGTTCAGATCAAATTTTCAACCATGGGGAAGTTGCCAAAAATGGAGTGAAGGCAATTCAAATCGGAAAAGAAAAAATGGTATTAATTTTTGAAAATTCGATCGAAATCATCCCTTTGCCAGAAAGCCTCAAATCAATTGACTAGCTGGACAAAAAAAAACGGGCCAAAGGCCCGCTTTATTTGTTGTTAATTTTTTGAGAATTAAGCGATCGTCATCAATTCAATCTCAAAAATCAAATCTTTACCAGCCAATTCATGGTTAGCGTCCAAAGTGATTTTGGTCTCATCGATTTCCACTACCGTCACAGGCATTGGCTGACCATTTCCTCCTTGAAGCTGAAGAGTCATTCCTAATTCAGGTTTGATGTCAGCAGGCACTTGTTCCAAAGGAACATCAATCATCATATCAGCTCTTCGCTCACCATATGCCTCAGCAGCAGGAATTGTAACCGTTTTTTTATCTCCGATCACCATGCCATAAACTGCACTATCAAATCCTTTAATCATATTTCCGTCTCCAAGTGTGAATCCTAATGGAGCTCTTGATGCGGAAGAGTCAAACACAGTTCCGTCTTCTAATTTGCCAGTGTAATGCACTTCTACTGCATCCCCCTTTTTAGCTTGCATAGTATTATTTTTTAGTAAAGCCCAAAGGTAATAAATTCTCCAAAGGCATAAAAACCGAACAAACTGTCCGATAATCGCATAAAAACGTACACTTTCGTACACTTATAATGAAAAATACACTTGAATTGCTTTAAATTGGGGTTGGCATCATTTTCCCACTAAGCTATCCAAAGCATCAACCATGGAAAACCAAGATTTAGGAAAGATTCTCATCATTGACGATAACGAAGATTTATTGTTTGCTGCAAAAATGCTCCTGAAAAAGCATGCAAAAGAGGTAATGATTGAAAAGGATCCGAGGAGGATCCCATTTTTAATCAATAACAACAACTATGATGTGATATTACTCGACATGAATTTCCGGGAGGATACTACCTCAGGAAAAGAAGGTTTTCATTGGCTTAAGCAAATCAAGGAAATTGACCCTAAAGCTGTTGTAATCCTAATCACGGCCTTTGGGGATGTTGAAATGGCTGTACAGGCATTAAAGGAAGGTGCAACTGATTTCATTTTAAAGCCTTGGCAAAATGAAAAACTGATTGCTACGCTTTCTTCTGCAATCAAACTCAAGGAAAGCTATAATGAAGTCGATAAGCTTCAGAAGAAACAAAAGCAGCTTCAAACTGATCTCAAAAAGCCTTACAGTGACATCATCGGGCAATCAGCTTCGATGAAGAACATCTTTTCGATTATCGATAAAGTTGCCCAGACGGATGCAAATATTTTGATTTTAGGAGAAAATGGAACTGGGAAAGAACTTATTGCTCGAGCCATTCATGAACGCTCCCTTCGAAAAGATGAAATCTTTGTGGGAGTAGATATGGGATCCATCACAGAATCATTGTTTGAATCAGAACTTTTCGGTCATAAGAGAGGTGCTTTTACAGATGCGAAAGAAGATAGAGCGGGACGATTTGAAGTAGCTGACAATGGGACTCTTTTTCTTGATGAAATCGGAAACCTTTCCATGCCGCTACAATCCAAACTATTAACGGTTCTTCAGAAACGTGAAGTAACTCGGATCGGTACCAATAAGGCTATACCAGTGGACATCCGACTGATCTGTGCGACCAATATGCATGTACATGAAATGGTAATGGAAAATACCTTCCGCCAAGATTTACTTTATCGAATCAATACAGTTGAGATTTTCTTGCCCCCACTTCGGGAGCGACATGATGACATTCCAGTATTAGCCAATCATTTTTTGAAAAGTTACGCCCAGAAATACCGGAAGAATTTCAATGGTTTTACGGCCTCTGCCCTTGACTTACTTCAGCGTTATGGCTGGCCAGGAAATATTCGCGAACTTCAACATGCGATCGAGCGAGCCATCATTATGGCGGAAGGAAATGAGTTAGATGCTAGAGACTTCTTTTTCTTATCCGCAAAACCTGCCTCTGACAAAGCGCCTCAGGCGGTTACTCTCAACTTGGATGATATGGAGCGAACTACAATCCAGCGGGCCATCGATAAAAATGGCGGCAACATCTCCAAAGCTGCCAAGGAGCTTGGACTTACAAGAGCATCACTATATCGTCGGTTAGAAAAATATGGACTATAAAGTAGGTTTACTGGGGCGAATTGCTTTCCTCTCAGCTTCTCTTTTTTTATTGGCCTATACAATTTTTGATAGCTGGGGAGTTTTCATGATTTCGCTGCTTTTGATTTTGGTCATTTTCCAGATTATTTATTTGATCAAATATTCCGAGAGCTCTTTTCAGAAAGTCAGAACCTTTTTAGACAATATCAAGCAGGATAAATACACCCAGCTTTATCCTGTCAAGTTTGATGGGACAGAAAATGATGAGCTTCACATCGAGTTCAATGCCATTCTTGCCAAGCTAAAAGAAGACCAAGCTGAAAAGGAAGCCAATTACCAATACTTCCGATCTGTGTTCAAACATTTGAGTATTGGCTTGATCACTTACGGGGAAAACAATGAAATTCAATTGCTCAATACCGCTGCTAAGCGAATTCTAAATGTTGAGAACCTTACAAAAATTGATGAGATCGAAGGCATCAACAAAGAACTTCACTTAGCTATCCAAAATTTGAAAACTGGCGGAAGTGAGCTGATCAAAATCGCCCATCCAGATGGAATTATGCAGCTTTCGGTTTATGTAATCGAATTGCTCATGCGAGGAGAAAAATTCAAACTCGTTTCGCTCCAAAATATCCAATCCGAATTGGAAGAAAAGGAAATGGAAGCTTGGCAAAATTTGGTAAAGATCCTTACCCATGAAATCATGAATTCCATTGCTCCGATTTCTTCCTTAGCTGGAACGATCAAAAATGACTTGGAATTAAAAAATGAAAACATAAGTGAATTAACTCCAGCAGATTTGGAAGATTACCTTATGGGAATAGCAACCATAGAAAAACGTAGCGAAGGACTAATCAGCTTTGTGTCGGACTTCAGATCACTCGCTCATATTCCTGTACCGAAATTCACCAGCATTTCCATTTCAAAGCTTTTTGACCAGCTAGAAGTGCTGCTAAATCATCAGTTGGAATCAGGCAAAATCAAGCTTAGAAAAGAGCTCAACCCAAAAGAATTGATACTTTTTGGCGATCAAACTCAAATCGAACAAGTACTTATTAACCTGACCCAAAATGCCATTCATGCTTTGGAAGATTCAGAAGAAAAAGTAATCACCCTTGGCGCTTATATTGATGAGTCTGGAAAAATTATTTTGGAAGTGAGCGATACTGGAAAAGGAATCGAGGAAGAAGCACTCAGCAAAATCTTTATCCCTTTCTTTACAACAAAGAAAAAAGGTTCCGGAATCGGCCTCAGCCTTTCTAAGCAAATCATGCGTCGACACAAAGGCAATATCCAAGTGAAATCAAAACAAGGAGAAGGGACGACCTTTAAGCTGATATTTAACGGTTAGAAATATTACCAAAACCATTGATTAACTTCTTGTCTGATCACCCTATTGGAGGTTCAACTCATGAATAAAAACCGCTTATTTCTACTATTCTTCTTGCTCTGCAAATTTGCGATGCAGGCAATAGTTGTTCATCCAGAATTTGATTTACATCGAGATGAATTTTTACACCTAGACCAAGCTTCCCATTTGGCTTGGGGTTTTTTATCCGTTCCTCCATTCACTTCTTGGATTTCTGTCTTGATTGATTTTCTAGGCGGGAATGAATTCTGGGTACGATTTTTCCCAGCCTTATTTGGAGCAATTACCATTTGGGTAGTTTGGGATTTGGTCAAGCGATTAGGGGGAAATCTTTTCGCTCAGAGTCTTGCAGCTATCGCAATGCTATCTTCAGCCTTGATACGGCTCAATATTCTTTATCAACCCAACTCGATTGACATCCTGTGTTACACGCTCGTTTTTTACTTCTTAATCCGCTTTTTCCAATCTGGAAAATCTCACTGGCTTTATATCTTGGGGTTAAGTTTTGCCATAGGGTTTCTCAATAAATACAATATTGCATTTTTAGCTTTGGGGTTATTTCCAGCTTTAGCGCTTAGTAAGCGAAGTATTTTCAGTCAAACCCATCTTTATGGAGCACTTCTCCTTGCAGTTTTAGTGATCTCACCTAATCTAATTTGGCAATTTCAACATGGCTTTCCAGTATTGACACACATGGAACTCCTTAGTACCTACCAGTTGGTAAATAATAGTCGGGTGGGATTTTTGATGGACCAACTCCTGTTTTTTTACCCATCTCTTCTGATTTGGATTGGTGGCTTAGGTTATTTATTGTTTAGTAAAAAAACGGTCGATTACCGTTTTGTAGGGCTTACCTTTTTGTTTACCATTTCCATTTTCACCTATTTTCAAGCAAAAGGATACTATGCGATAGGATTATATCCTGTTCTAATCAGTTTCGGCTCGGTTTGGATCTCTGATCTTTCTTTAAAAATCAACCTTCCTTATCGGAATTTTGCAAAAGCAATTGTCTTGATTATTCCACCATTACTTTTTGCCCCGGCAGTACCATTGATTCATCCTTTCTATTCACCAACACGAGTTCTTGAAAATCCTCCTAACTATGCCAGGCTTGGCTTGAGTAGATGGGAAGACGGAATTGATCATCCGATTCCACAGGATTTTGCGGATATGCTAGGCTGGAGCGAATTGGCAAGTTTAGTGGATTCAGCCTATCTCCAAGCTCCGAAAGAAAATCGCACGTTGATAATCTGTTCCAACTATGGTCAGGCAGGTGCGATAAATTTTTATACTAAAACCGAAGGATTGGAGGCATTTACCATCAATGCAGATTACTTGTATTGGATTGATTTGGAAGAACCAATTTCCAATTTGATTTTGGTAAAAACTGCTGATGAACCGCTTTCAGACCGAGAAAAAGATTTTTTTGAAGAATACCAAGAGATCGGTAAAATCACGCATCCTCTGGCACGTGAACTTGGCACCACGGTTTATTGGCTTAGAGCTGCCAAAGGGAACGTCAACTCCATCATTAAGCAGGAAGTCGAAGCCGAAAAGAAGGTCTGGGAACAATAGAAATTCTCTTTGCAGGCTTGCACTAAGATTCCGGAATTTTCACCTAAATTTTCATAGAAAATCAAAGGCAGTGAATTGTCGAGATTTCAGGATACTTATTCTTCTTTCCTTTGAAAGCATCGACATCGACTCTCGTCAATAGCATTCGCAACTCCCTTCTGGCTATTATTATAGGATTATTTGCCAATCCTGTTTTTTCTCAGAAGCAAGTAAAAAAAACTTCCCAACAATGGATTCAATCCTATCAAGAAGCAAAATTAAACTCGAAATGGACACTCCTACTCGATGGTGGTTTTCGCTGGCGTGAAGGATTTAAAGAAAATTCAGCCTATATCGTTAGGGCTGGGGTTGGTTATTCCATTCTCCCAAATTTGAGAGTAAGTACTGGAATGGCCCATATGGGCTTTTATGTCAATAATAAAATTATTCGGCACGAATACAGGCCTTATCAAGACATTCAATATAAAGCCCCCATAGGAAAAATCGCTTTAACCAATCGCTTTCGAATCGAAGAGCGGTTTTTTAAAGAAAAATCAAATTTAATTTCTGCTAATCTCAGCGATTTTAATTTTCGATTTCGCTATCAGATCATGGTAGGGATACCATTATTTCAGCTTTCAGAAAAAAACTTGAATAGAAAACTGATTCTGAATATTGGAGATGAAATCTTCATCAATGCTGGAAAACAAGTTACCACGCAAGTTTTTGACCAAAACCGTTTTCTCATTAGTCCAACCTTGCAATGGAATAAAGAATTGAGCATTTCTTTTACTTATAATACCCAGTTTAACAGTACTCCCGTTTCAGATCATTACGTGCTCAATAGAATTGCTTGGCTTCAAATTCGGTTTAATCCAGATCTAACAAAAAAGCCCAACTCTAATTAGAATTGGGCTTTTCTTTACTTATCCATCGGTTTATCTCGCATCATTTCCATCATATCCACTGGAGGAGGTGAATTATCTCCCAGTAAATGCTGGACAAAATAGTCTCCCATTTTCCAGAAGAAATATTCAGCCATATCTCCATATCCATGCCGCTGACCTGGCATGATTACAAACTCAAACCGCTTTCCTGCCTTCATTAAGGCATTGGCCATGCGAATCGAATTTGCAGGATGCACGTTATTGTCCACGTCACCATGTGAGATCATCAGCCTGCCTTTTAGGTTTTTTGCCAGATCTGGATTTTTTTCAATTTGATAGACAAAAGTAGTATCGCCCTTCGGTGAAATTCGTTCTTCGACACCGTGATGCTTCTCCGACCACCAGCGATTGTAGATATTGTTTTCATGATTTCCTGCTGAGGAAACAGCCACTTTAAAGAAATCAGGGTAAACCAGCATCGCAGCAGTAGACATAAATCCTCCTCCTGAATGACCATGGATACCCACTTTGGATTTGTCTATAAAGTCATACCGATCTGCCAATTGCTC
>JAHEBE010000338.1:1943-3341 GCA_024642365.1 Algoriphagus sp. | reverse complement strand
GAGCCCATACTCGCCTGGATAACCTTGGGATTGTAGAAATCGGCCGTTTGATTGGAAAAAATAAGGTGATTGATCCCATACCAGTCTGCAATTCTGATGATTGTTCCCAAATTCCCTGGATCTCTCACCTCGTCTAATCCAATCACCAATTGTCCTGCTGGAAAATCGAAATTCTCATTTGACTTCATCTTTACCACAGCTAAGGCACTATCGTTGCTTTGATATTGACCCAGACTTTCGAGTTGCTGTTGTGTCACAAGGACAACTTCCAGCTTGGGATTAGAGGTTGAATCAGGGTGCAAATCCAAAAACTGGGAAGTTGCAAAAAGCGTGGTAGTTTCAAATGATGAATTTAATACCTCCAAGACGCTTTTTTCACCTTCGACAAAGAAGCGTTGCTCCAAGTTTCGGAATTTCTTCTGATGTAAGGATTTTATAAACTTAACTGTATTTTTGCTAAGCATAAGGAATATTCGCCCATTTTGAAATCCCTCAAATATATACTTTTTATCACTTTGGTCTTGGCTTTGGAGGCCTGTTCCTTGACGAAGAATCTGTCAGAGGGGGAATATGCGCTTTATGATAATAACTTAGAAGGGGTAGAAAGCGCAGATGAGGAAGCCTTGTCTGGACTTTTTATCGCGGAGCCAAACACTAGAATTCCTTTAACCAATCGTTCAATTGGTGTCAGTATTTACAGGTTCGGGCAATCTTTTTATGACAGCGCAAAGGTCGCATCAAAGTTAGAAGCCTCTGAACTAGAATACGATAGTCTTCGAAATATCGTAATCGAAAACCCGGATAACAATAAAATCTACAAGCGAATTGACAAGCTTAAAACCAAAATTGAGGATTATGAATCTTTGCTTGAGTTTGGCAATTTCTTAATGCGAACAGGAAATCCAGTCACCAAATTAGACTCCTCAGTAGTGAGACAAACCGTCATTGAGCTTGATAATTATTTATACAATCATGGCTATTTAGATAGCGAGGTGGATTTCGAAGTATCCACTACGAAAAAGAAAGCAGCCGTTACCTATTTAATCACAGAAAAGGAGCCCTACATTTTAGATTCTATCTATACGACTTCTGGAAATGATAATATTTTAAAAATTCTGAAAGATAATTCCAGCAAAACTGAGCTTCATGTAGGTGACCTGTATGTTCAAGACCGATTTGTAGCCGAACGAAACAGGATCGAGGATTTATTAAAAAACAATGGGTTTTTCATGTTTAACAAGAGCTTCATTGATTATAATTTGTTCTATGATTCGAGTAAGAAAACGATCAATGTGCAGCAAAGAATACTTCAGCCCACTTTCGCAGATAAGCACGAGATTTACACCATTGACTCAATCGCTTTTACAGTAAATCCCCCGAATACAGATTTTGAACATC
>JAHEBE010000338.1:0-1843 GCA_024642365.1 Algoriphagus sp. | reverse complement strand
GCTTTTATCAGTTCAATTTCAGCACAATCAATTATTAATTTTAACCAATACGGAAATTTCAAAAACAACAGCGCTTCCCTCCTACGGTTATTTGGAGAGAGCGGAGGAACGACCTTAAACTTTTTGAATGTAAAGGACAACAGTGAAGAAATCGAGTTTGCAAATTTTCAATGGCTGAAATTCCAAGCTGACTTTAGAAGGTATTACCCTTTGGATAGTAAGCAAACCTTAGCTTATCGAGCAAATTTCGGGATTGCCCAACCCTATGGAATCAGTAATGGAATTCTTCCCTATGAAAAATATTTTTTCGCAGGTGGGGGTACCAGTATCAGGGCATGGCAAGCAAGACGTCTCGGTCCAGGAAGCTTTTCGCCACAGGTTGGAACCCGAGGACCTTATGATTATCCATTCGAACAACCAGCGGAAATGATATTTGAGACAATGCTCGAATACCGGCGCAAACTTGTCGGTTACTTTGATTTGGCCCTTTTTATAGATGCAGGAAACTCTTGGGTTATAGGAGTGGACAATTCTCGACCAGGAGCTGATTTCAGATTTAATAGATTTTACAAAGAAATTGCTGTCGGCTCAGGAATCGGACTTCGAATGGATTTTGATTTCTTGGTAATTCGTCTGGATTTGGCGACCAAAGCAATTGACCCTTCTCAGCCTGAAGGTGACCGATGGGTCTTGGACAATGTATCTTTCAAAAACCCTTTTGGAGTAAAAGGTCAAACTGTTCTTAATTTCGGGATAGGTTATCCTTTCTAAAAAATTCAACTCGATGGCACGAAAATCCAAAGAAGAAATAGCAGCTATTTATCGTCGAATGCAAGATTACATTTGTGATCAAATTGCTGCGGCTGATGGCCAAGGGAATTTTGAGGAGGATGCCTGGGATCGTGCCGAAGGAGGTGGTGGAAGGACTCGGATTTTTCAAAATGGAGCAATTCTGGAAAAAGCTGGAATTGCCTTTTCAGCCGTTCATGGACCAACACCAAAAAAGATTCTTGAAAAACTCGGGTTAAAAGAAGCAGATTTTTTTGCTACTGGGGTATCGATTGTGATTCACCCAAAAAGCCCCATGGTTCCTATTATCCACATGAATATTCGCTATTTTGAAATGGAAAATGGAACTCATTGGTTTGGAGGAGGAATAGACCTTACGCCTCACTACATCGTTCCTGAAGATGCCAGATTTTTCCATCAAAAGTTAAAAGACGTCTGCGACCATTATGATCCCAATTATTATAAAAAGTTTAAAGAGTGGGCCGACGATTACTTTTTCATTAAACACAGAAATGAGACTAGAGGAATCGGAGGAATATTTTATGATCGATTAGAAGGGCAATCGGACGAGCATTTCGAAAGCATATTGGAGTTTAGCTTAGCTTTAGGTAGATTATTTCCTGATGTTTACAGTCATTTTATGAAACAGAACTCTACAATTGACTTTGGTGAAAATGAAAAATCTTGGCAAAATTTGAGAAGAGGTCGCTACGTAGAATTCAATTTAGTTTGGGACGCAGGTACAAAATTCGGCCTAGACACCAATGGAAGGACTGAAAGTATTTTGATGAGCATGCCACCAGTGGCCAACTGGGAATACATGCACCAAGTGCAGGAAAACAGTCCCGAACATTTTACGCAAACGCATCTAAAAAAGGGGATTGATTGGATTAACTTCGCAACAAATGATTGAAAAACTGAAAGCCTTAGATGAAAGTCTTTTCATTTGGCTAAACTCATTTCATGCTGATTGGTTGGACCCAATTGTATTCCAGTTGACTGAGACCATCACTTGGCTTCCTTTCTACGCAATTTTAATTTATTTGATTTACCG
>JAHEBE010000337.1 GCA_024642365.1 Algoriphagus sp. | reverse complement strand
ACGTATTCAAAACCAGAAATTACAAAGAAATTTTCCTCACTGGAATCAGCATGGGTGGGGCTCAAACCTTGAAGTATTTGGGAGAAAAAGGGATTGATTTAAATCCGCTTATCAAACGAGCGGCAGTTTTTTCTACTCCATGTAATTTGCCATCCAGCGCAGCTACTTTGAAAGAGCGATCCAATCTATTTTATAAAAAGAGGTTTTTGGGGAAGTTGAAACTGAAAATGCAGGCTAAGGCTGCTCAATTTCCTGATTTAATTGATTCAGATTTATTGGAGCAGACGCATGACTTCGATTCATTTGACACTCTTTTTACAGCAAAATTGCATGGATTTAGAGATGCGGCTGACTTTTACCAAAGTGTAAGCGCCGATAATTGGATGGATCAAATTGCGGTCCCTACGTTAATCCTAAATGCTTTAAATGATCCTTTACTGGGCGATGCCTGCTATCCAATTGCTTTGGCTGAAAGCAAAAAGGAAATCGTTTTAGAAACTCCAAAATTCGGAGGACATACAGGTTTTGTATCCAAAGGACTTGAATTTACTTATGCGGAATTCCGTGTTTTAGATTTTTTAAAGTCTAATTAAGAGTAGTTGCGAATTAGTATATTGGCGGAACAATGACCCTTATTATTTCCCTATGAGACAGCTGTTCTTTGGCTCCCTAATTTTATTAGTGATGCTGACCATTTTCCTGATGTGGTACTTTCAGTTCATGAATTTTGACCTAGGAAAATTTATCCTTTGGGTATTGGCAGCTTTGTTTTTATTGGGGGTTTATGATGTTGTTCAAAAGAAGCATGCGATCCTTAGAAATTTCCCCTTGGTTGGTCATTTTCGCTATTTATTGGAATCTATAAGCCCTGAGATTCAGCAATATTTTATAGAAAGTAATACCGATGGAAAACCATTCAGCAGAAACCTAAGATCACTTGCTTACCGGCGCTCCAAGAATGTCAATGATACGCATCCTTTTGGCACTCAGCGGGATTTGAGTGGAATTGATTATATGGCTTTAAGACATTCCATCTATGCGGTTGAACCGGATAAAATCGATCCTAGGGTTGTCATAGGCGGTGAATCGTGTAGATATCCCTACAGTGCCTCCATTTTCAATATTTCAGCGATGAGTTTTGGCTCGCTTAGTGCAAATGCCATTAAAGCTCTGAACAATGGAGCAAAAAAAGGCGGTTTTTATCATAATACAGGTGAAGGAGGAATCTCCTCGCATCATTTACAAGGTGGTGATTTAGTCTGGCAGATTGGAACAGGATATTTTGGATGTAGAGATGAGCATGGAAATTTTGATGCTTCAAAATTTTCTGAAAAAGCCGCTTTACCCGAGGTAAAAATGATTGAAATTAAACTGTCTCAAGGCGCTAAACCAGGCCATGGTGGTGTATTACCTGGCGTTAAAAACACCAGAGAAATTGCTGAAATAAGAGGGGTGAAGGCAGGAACGACAGTTTTGTCGCCTCCTTCGCACAGTGCTTTCAAAAATGAAGATGAACTGGTTTCATTCATTCAAAAACTTCGAGAATTATCCAATGGAAAGCCCATAGGTTTTAAGCTTTGTATTGGGAGAACGGAGGAGTTCATCGCGCTTTGCAAATCAATGATTGCACACCAAATATTTCCTGACTTTATTACAATCGATGGAGCTGAGGGTGGAACAGGGGCGGCGCCACTGGAGTTTTCAGATAGTGTTGGACTGCCATTGGAGCCTTCATTGATATTTGTCAGAGGAACTTTAGTGAAATTCGGGATTCGGGATAAAATCAAAATAATTGCCTCTGGTAAAGCCCTGAGTGCTTTTTCAATTTTAAAATTCATTGCCTTGGGTGCCGACACTTGTAATTCCGCAAGAGGATTTATGTTCAGCTTGGGATGTATTCAGGCTTTGCGTTGTAACACCAATGATTGTCCAACTGGAGTGGCCACACAAAAAGCAGCCCTTACCAATGGGCTTGTGGTTACCGATAAATCTGAACGTGTTTACAATTTTCACAAAAATACCATCCACGCCGTCAAAGAATTGCTTGGTGCATCAGGACATCACCATACCTCGGAACTTACGATTCAAGATCTGGTTCGAGGAGATGAAATGGTTGCCTTAGCCAATCGTTTTTTCCCCGATACTGTCAACACACAAGTTTAATTAAATCGCTTAAACGCCAAATCTGCAACGGTTCCACCTATCGAAAGGGAACTGGTGGCGGCAGGGGAAGGAGCGTTTAACACATTGATGGCATAGGCAGACTCCCGAATAGCGAAATCATCCAATAGGCCACCTGTACGGTCACATGCTTGGGCTCTGACTCCAGCTCCGCCCTCAACTAAATCAGATTCTTGAATCTCAGGGATAAGTTCTTGGAGTGCTTTGGTAAACGCTGCTTTTGAAAAAGATCTATAAAATTCACCAAAACCTGTTTTCCAATATTTCGCAGCCACTTTTTGAAATCCTGGCCATGCCAGTGTTTCTCCTAATTCCGCAAGATTAATTTGGGATTTTTTATATCCTTCTCTTCGAAAAGCAAGTACTGCGTTTGGTCCAGCTTCTACGCCTCCCTTTTTCATACGGGTGAAATGCACACCTAAGAATGGAAAATTTGGATCTGGAACAGGGTAAATTAAGTTTTTGACTAAGAATTCCCGGTCTGATTTCAACTTGTAATACTCACCACGGAAGGGAATAATTTTTACATCTAAATTCTCCGCCTCACTCATTTGAGCAACTTTGTCTGAATACAATCCTGCGCAATTGATCACGAGCTTTGCCTCAAAAGTTTTTATTGAAGTTTCGATGTAGTTAATTCCATCTTTTGTGTTAATTTCTAGTACTTTATGATTTAAAAAAATATCTCCTCCCTGTTGCATTATTTTTCTTCCATAGGCCAAAGCCACTTGGTAATAATCTACAATTCCAGTTTGAGGAACATGGATTGCTGCTACTCCAGCACAATGAGGTTCATAAGCTTTTAATTCCTCCAAGGAAATCTCTCTTGTACCTGTTAGGCCATTTTGTAGCCCACGTTCAAAAAGATTCTTCAATAATGGTTTCTGCTCTTCCTTGGTAGCTACCACTACTTTACCTGTAATTTCAAATGGGATTTTTTCTTCCTCACAAAATTTAACCAGTTCATGGTATCCATTAATACAATTCGTGGCTTTAAGCGAGCCTGGTTTGTAATATAATCCAGAGTGAATAACTCCGCTGTTATTTGCGGTTTGGTGCTTAGCAAGCTGATCCTCCTTTTCAAGAATAGCGATTTTCAACTTGGGCATTTGGGCTTGAATCTTTAATCCTGTGGCCAAGCCAACTATTCCACCACCAACTATTAC
>JAHEBE010000336.1 GCA_024642365.1 Algoriphagus sp. | reverse complement strand
AAGTTTTTGAACAAACCTATACCCGCTTCCTTGATCTGCAAAAAGCAGAAGAACAAGCAAGGGAAGCGCAGATTGAGGCTGCTTTGGAAAGAGTCCGAAGCAGAACCATGGCCATGCAGAATAGTTCTGAATTAGCCGAGACATCCATCGAGATGTATAACCAAATGGAGGCTTTGGGTATGCGTCCTTGGGCCTGCGGATTTAATATTTTTGAAAAGGATGAAAAAGCTGTAATCCAATGGATGAGCGCAGTTGATGGTAGTCTCCTTACTCCATTTACAACACCACTCACAGAAGATCCATTCTTCATAAGAATCTCTGAAGCCAGGCAGCGGGGAGAAGAGTTGTTTGTGATGGAGTCAAGCGGACACGAACTGGAGGAAACCTACAAATACATGTTTAGTCTTCCTGCCGCCAAAAAAGCATTAGGGGATATTATGGCTGCCGGATTTGAAATGCCAAAATTTCAAATTTCGCACTGTGCTTTTTTCTCACAAGGTTACCTGATGTTCATTACTTATGAGCCTTACCCCGAAGCTTATGATGTTTTCAAACGCTTCGCAAAAGTATTCGAACAGACCTACACCCGATTCCTTGATCTGCAAAAAGCAGAAGCGCAGGCAAGGGAAGCAAGAATTGAGACTGCCTTGGAGAAAGTCAGATCCCGTACCATGGGTATGCAGCATAGTGATGAACTACCAGAAGCGGCAAATTTATTATTTCTTGAAGTTCAGGCATTGGGCATTCCATCTTGGAGTGCGGGGTATAATATTCTGGCGGAGGATAAAAAATCTGCTATGTGCTGGATGAGCAGTGAAGGGGTTCTACAAAAGCCTTTTCAACTTCGATTATGGGGCGAAGCCTCTTTCGATGAAATGGGCGATTTTGTTCGTAGTAACAAAACGATGTTGGTTCAGGAACTTGGTGGTAAAGCGATAGATGAGCACTATGCGCATATGAAATCCTTTCCGGACCTGAAGCCTACTTTTGACAATATTGAGGAAAAAGGGCTTTCTCTTCCTACTTATCAAATCAATCATCTCTGCAAATTCACACAGGGCTTTGTCTTATTTATTACGTATGAGAAAGTCCCTGAAGCACATGATATTTTCCAACGCTTTACGAGAGTTTTTGAACAAACCTTTACCCGCTTTATAGATCTTAAAAAAGCAGAAGCCCAGGCAAGAGAAGCTAGAATCGAGGCTGCTCTGGAAAAAGTCAGATCCCGAACCATGGGTATGCAAAAAGCAGAGGAATTGGGAGATGTTGCTACGGTCTTGTTTGGGGAGCTCAATACACTGGTCGATAACCTATGGACATGCGGCTTTGTCCTCTGTGAAAAAGATCGCAAGGAAGATGAGTGGTGGCTAAGTTTAGATAATGGATTGATTCAACCTTTCTCCCTGCCAAATGTGGGGGACTTTGCTCATGAGAGTCTCTATGAAGGTTGGGAAAAAGGAGATCCTTACCGAACAGTCACCCTTGAAGGAAAAGAACTCATAAAGCATTATGACTGGCTAATGGCTATGCCAATTGCCGAGCAGATTTTTGAGGATATGGAAAACTCAGGCATTCCTCGTCCGAACTGGCAACGCCTTCACGCGGCCTATTTCAATACAGGCTATTTGGTCATTATCACAGAAGTTCCATGTGCCGAAGAGGAGATTTTCAAACGCTTCGCAAAAGTTTTCGAACAAACCTACACTCGTTTTCTTGATCTTAAAAAAGCGGAAGCCCAAGCCAAAGAAGCTCAGATAGAAGCAGCATTGGAAAGAGTTCGGAGCCGCACCTTGGCCATGCAAAAATCGGAGGAGTTGGCAGAGACGGCTGCTATCCTTTTCCAGCAATTGATCCAACTGGGAATAGAACCCAATCGACTATACATTGGAATAATCAAGGACAATTCCAGCGAGACGGAATTTTGGACTACAGAAGAAGACGGTAGCAAAATCAGCACCGCCTATACCACAGACCTGCTAAATAATCCCAGCTTCAAGAAAATGTATGATGCATGGAGAAGGAAGGAAAAGTCCACCGTATTGGATATTCATGGGCAAGAACTCAAGGAATACATCAAACACCTTTCTGCCCTCAACATTCCATTTAATGCTAAAACAAAACAGACTCGTAGAATCCAATACCTCGCCTACTTTGCTAAAGGATTTATTGGAATGGCCTCGCCGGACGAGCAGCCAAGGGAGTCTGTGGAAATTCTCGAACGTTTTGCCTATGCATTCAACCTGACTTTTACTCGTTTCAATGACCTGAAAGTAGCCGAAGCTCAGGCCCGACAATCCCAGATTGAGGCTGCCTTAGAGCGAGTTCGAGCCCGGGCAATGGCGATGCAGGAGCCGGAAGAACTCATCCAGGTTGCCAATGTGATGCGAGAGGAAATGGGTCTTTTAGGCGTGGAAGAATTAGAGACCAGCTCAATTTATCTCAACAAGTCTGGTACTCATCAGGCGGAATGTTGGTATTCCATCCGGGACGTTCGAAGTGGCTCCAAAAAGAACGTGTCCGATCATTTTGACTTGGATTATCAGGAGACATGGGTAGGAAGACAAATGCACGATTTTTATCAAAGTGAAGATTCGAAAATCTCCATTGTGATGCAGGGAGAAAATCGGAAAGAATGGATTAATTACTGCGCGAAGCAATCCTCCAAATTGGAAGGCTACTATGGAGAGGATATCCCGAACCGGACCTACCATTTAACCAAGTTTTCAAATGGAGCAATTGGTGCAGCTACGCCGGGAGAGATCTCAGCAGAAAGTTGGGATTTGTTGCGAAGAGCAGCTAGCGTTTTCTCCTTGGCCTATTCAAGATTCAAAGATTTGTCTCAGGCACGAGAGGATTTGAAAAAGCTGAAGCGTGCAAAAGCCAGAGCAGAAAAAGCACTGAAAGAACTCAAAGCTGCACAGGAACAATTGGTTCAACAAGAGAAACTGGCCTCGCTTGGGCAGCTCACAGCCGGCATCGCCCACGAGATCAAAAACCCGCTCAACTTTGTGAATAACTTCTCGGATCTAAGTCGCGAGCTGATTGAAGAAGTATTTGAAGAGTTGGCAAATCTGGAGGATTCGGATACCAAAGAAGAAATTATTGCCATCCTTCAAGATGTCAAAGGCAATCTGAATAAAGTTCACGAACACGGTACTCGAGCCGATAGCATCGTCACTTCCATGCTCCAGCATAGTCGAGCATCGGGAAGCAAGCTAGAACCCAAGCCCTTCAATCCGCTGATCAAAGAATTTGTCAATCTTTCCTTTCATGGCATGCGGGCAGGCAAATCACCAATCAATGTGGATATCGACTTGCAGCTCGATCCAAAAGTTGGCGATGTGACGCT
>JAHEBE010000060.1 GCA_024642365.1 Algoriphagus sp. | reverse complement strand
CCGCGGATTTTGCTAATCTTCAAAAAGAAGTGGAAATGCTCAATCAGTCTGAAGCTGATTTTATTCATGTGGATATAATGGATGGTGTTTTTGTTCCAAATATTTCCTTTGGTATTCCTGTCACGGCAGCAATTTCAAAACATGCTAAAAAGCCATTAGATGTACACCTGATGATCGTTAATCCGGACCTTTATTTGGAAGATTTTAGAGCAGCTGGTGCGGCAATCATATCTGTACATTATGAAGCTTGCACCCATCTTCACCGGACTTTACAAGCCATCAAAGCTACTGGTGCCAAAGCAGGCGTGGCGATTAATCCACACACTCCAATTGACCTCCTTACTGAGGTAATTCAGGACATTGATTTAGTCTGCCTGATGTCTGTCAATCCAGGATTTGGAGGACAGAAATTTATAGAAAACACTTACTCCAAAATCTCCAGATTAAAAGACCTTATTCTAAAAACAGGAGCTAAAACTCAAATTGAAATTGACGGAGGAGTCAATTCAACTAATGCAGAAAAACTTCTCAATGCAGGAGCAGATATTTTGGTTGCAGGGAGTTTTGTTTTTAATTCGGCCAATCCTCTTCAGACAATCAAAAGTCTTAAAAGCTTAGGGTGAAAACCTGAAAATTCTGACCATTTATCATAATTTAACTCCTAAACCCCGTTTAATCCTTGATTTTTCGGGGTTTGGGCTTTTTATTGCAATTTGATAATTAACTATACAAAACATGATGATGAGAAAATTTATGCTTTTTGGGATCTTTTTTTCAATCCTAGGGCTAGCTGCACAAGCACAAGACGTTGAGGCAGTGACTGATGAAGAGCTTGCAAAGTTTGCAAATGTGGAAGTAATGACTTCAAACTATGTAGATGAAAAGACTGAAGTATTAAGAAACATGATTCTTAATAATGAGAAAATAGATGGTGGAGCTAGATATAATGAAATCAAGGCTGCTTGGGGTGATGAGGCGAAAATGGCCGAAGCTAAAGTAACCGAAGAGGAGAAGGCAGCTTTCCAGGCTGTACAAGATTTTCAAGATTCCCTTCAGGAAAGTGTAAAAGAATACAAGACAGCCTTAATTATGGATGATGCTATTCTTGGTGCCGGCACCTACAATAAAGTGAATGGAGCAATTAAAGATGATCCAGCTTTGAAAGCAAAACTAGATGGGTTGATTGAAGCTCAAAAAGCCAAAGAAGCAGCAGAGAAAGCTGCTAAAGGGGATGGCTAATTAAGAAAGAAATAGCTTAGCCTATCAAACCTCCAAACTTGAGTACTAGAGAAAAAGATTAACTTTTCTTTAAAACCTCAGTTTTGGAGGTTTTTTTATATTTTCACACCAAATCACAGACAGATTCGTTATCAACTCATGGTGTCAAAAAAAATCTTAATTAGTTTATTTTTTTGCTCAATATTTCTTTCTGCGCAAGCTCAGGAAGAGGATATTTTCGGAATATCGAGTAAAGCTAAAAACCCCAAAAGTGATTCTGGGTTGGGAAATGTGACTCGTAATGTCATGGAAATGTTTGCATTAGAACTTTCCACAGGAGCAGGATATCATCAGTTTGCCACTGATTTTTATTCTGAATTTCCCGACAGATATCCGCTTACTCAGTTTCAAAATTTTGATACACCGCTAGATATATCTGAAGAAAAACCTCTTCCAATGAAAGGTAATGACTGGACCTTTCCGGTTTTCAATGCTGGGCTCCGGATCAATCTGTTCAATTTATTGACAATAGGAGGGGGATATGGTCAGGAATGGGGAAACTATTCGAATATGAAAGGAGGGGATTTTGAATTTGCCTTTGAAGGAGACTCCTATCAGATTAGCAAACTTTATGGCACGGTAGGATTGGTGCTTTTTGACGCTAGAAAACGAGTCAAATTTTTGAAATGGCAGTATCGAAAATATGCTTCTGCAAATCTTTACATGCAATCTGAATTGAAGCAGCGAGCTCGTCAAATTTACCCTTGGAGGTTTATTTTGGAAGGAGAGTTTGGACAATTGAATTTAAAAAACTCTTATGACCCAGCTCTAGATATTCCAAACAAACCGCCTTACCAGCCTAGATTTGCGGTTGCAAATGAACCCTATTATGGAATTGGACTGCGGATTGAACGTGACTTTTCGGAATACACCAAGCTCTTTATCAAAGGAGGAGCAGAATTTAGAAAATTCACTTATTCTGATGAGTTTTTCTCTGAGTTTCAAAAGATTGACCAAACCCTTTATGCAATGCAGGTTGGGTTTTCGATTAAGATTCCAGGAACCAAGCGATGCAAAATCGGTGGGTGTGGTGTGGTTATGAAACATTCACATAATGGAATCGAGTATAGAGGAAGTTCTATATTCCAACTCCAGAATCGAAAAATTGGTCAATGGTATTAAGCTAAATATCTGATTTGAGCTTTTAATTCTCTTTTCAAAACCAGTCTGTTTTTACTATCTTGCAGCCTTAATCATCCCCGTGAATAGCATTATATGGCTCAAGGAGAAAACGAGAACATAATCCCAATTAATATTGAAGACGAAATGCGTGGAGCCTACATCGATTATTCGATGTCGGTTATTGTTTCCAGAGCACTTCCAGATGTCCGTGACGGACTAAAACCAGTTCACCGCAGAATCCTTTTTGGAATGCAAGAACTCGGTGTTTTGCATAATAAACCTTATAAAAAATCAGCTAGAATCGTCGGTGAGGTACTTGGTAAGTATCACCCTCATGGTGATTCTGCGGTCTATGATACGATGGTGCGAATGGCTCAGCCTTGGTCCCTTCGCTATCCTTTAGTTGATGGACAAGGAAACTTTGGTTCTGTCGATGGGGATAATCCAGCCGCAATGCGATACACAGAAGCTCGTCTCAAGCGAATCGCCGAGGAGCTTTTGGTAGATATCAATAAAGAAACAGTAGATTTTCAATTCAACTTTGATGACTCTTTAAAAGAGCCAATCGTATTGCCAGCAAAAGTACCTGCCTTGTTACTCAATGGTGCATCAGGTATTGCTGTAGGTATGGCGACGAATATGGCTCCTCATAATTTAGGAGAAGTTATCAACGGAATCATCGCCTACATTGATAACCGGGAAATCACAATCCCGGAATTAATGGAATATATCATTGCACCAGATTTCCCAACTGGGGGTATCATTTACGGTTATAATGGTGTAAAAGCTGCATTTGAGACCGGTAAAGGTCGAGTAGTGATTCGTGGTAAGGCAAATGTTGAAACCAAAGACGGTGGCAACAAAGAAATGATTGTGATTACTGAGATTCCATACATGGTCAATAAGGCCAACATGGTGGAGAAAACTGCTCAGTTGATCAATGAGAAAAAGATCGAGGGAATTTCTGCGATTCGTGATGAATCAGATCGCTCAGGAATGCGAGTGGTATACGAATTAAAGCGTGATGCGATTTCAAGTGTAGTCTTGAATAATTTGTATAAGCATACTGCACTTCAGACTTCCTTCTCTGTGAATAATGTTGCTTTGGTAAAAGGCAGACCTTATACATTAAATTTAAAAGACCTCATTGTTCATTATGTAAGCCACCGACATGAAGTGGTGGTCAGAAGAACTGAATATGAATTAAAAGAGGCTGAAAAGAGAGCGCATATCTTACAAGGATATTTGATCGCTTTGGATCATCTGGATGAAGTGATTTCTTTGATAAGAAGTTCTGCCGATCCGGAAACAGCCAGAAATGGATTGATTGAAAGATTTGAATTGAGTGAAATTCAAGCAAGAGCGATTCTCGATATGAGATTGCAGCGATTGACTGGAATGGAGCGTGAGAAAATCATCCAAGAATATAAAGAGATCATGGCTTTGATCGATGAGTTGAATGAGATTCTAGGAAGCGAAGAGAAGCGGATGGAAATCATCAAAACCGAACTCACTGAAATGAGAGACCGGTATGCAGATGATCGCCGAACGGAAATTGAGCATAACGCAGAAGACTTCAGCTATGAGGATATGATCCCGAATGAAGAGGTAATTATTACCGTTTCTAATGAAGGTTATGTGAAAAGAACTGCATTGACTGAATACCGAACTCAGGGCAGAGGAGGAGTTGGATCCAAAGGAGTGAGTACTAAGCAGGATGACTTTACAGAATACTTATTCACTGCATCTACACACAATTACTTGCTGATCTTCACTGACAAAGGAAAACTTTTCTGGTTGAAGACTTATGCAATACCTGAAGGAGGAAAAACTTCCAAGGGTAGACCAATTCAAAACCTGATCAGCATAGAGCAAGAAGATCGAATCCGTGCTATTATTCAGGTTGGTGATTTGAATGACCCAGATTACATCAATAACCATTTCTTGGTAATGGTGACTAAAGAGGGAGTCATTAAAAAAACTACTTTGGAACAATATAGCCGTCCAAGATCTAATGGAATCATCGCGCTAAACATCCGAGAGGATGATCAATTGGTCAATGTAGATATGACTAATGGTGACCAACATATTGTAATTGCCGCTAAATCTGGTAGAGCAATTCACTTCCACGAATCTGCCGTAAGGCCTATGGGAAGAACCGCTACTGGTGTGCGGGCAATGAAGTTAAATGATGATAAAGACTATGTGATTGGCATGGTATGTGCATCCGAGGAAAATGCAACCCTGCTAGTAGTTTCTGAAAAAGGATACGGAAAACGATCCAACTTAGAGGAATATAGAATCACTAACAGAGGTGGAAAAGGAGTAAAAGCGATGAGCGTGACTGAAAAAACTGGTAAGCTCGTAGCCATTAAAGAAGTAATTGATACGGATGATTTAATGATCATCAATAAGTCAGGAATCACAATTAGAATGGCTGTAGACACCCTGAGAGTAATGGGTAGAGCCACACAAGGTGTGAGACTGATAAAAATAGGAGAGAATGACGAAATTTCATCCGTAGAGAAAATTTCAAAAGAAGAGGAAGACGAAGAAGTAGTAGACTTAGAAATCACCAATGAGTCTACTGATGAAGCTTCAGAATCTTCCGAAGACCAAACAACAGAAACAAACGAATAACCAAAAAAAAAGAAAATCTTAACATGAAGAAGCTAATTCTATCAATGGCCTTGATCGGTGCAACGACGCTGGCTTTTGGACAAAAAAAAGTAGTGCGTTCCGCTGAGAAAAATTTCAAATCTGGCGAATTGACAACTGCTATGGCTGAAATTACTGCCGCGTCTGCCGACCCTGAAACAAGTGGCGATCCTGCTACTTACTTACTTAAAGCAAAAATTGAAACCAAAATGTTTGGTTCTGATTCTAGCAATACGGAATCAAATCTTGAAATCGGAAAAGGAGCTTTGGCGACATACATGAAGGCTTTTGAAATGGCCGGTTCAGACAAAGCAGCAGGAGTTGGAAAAGAAGTCTATACAGATGATTTAGTAGGAGTTCCAGATAACTTGAGACCTTATTCTGTATTAACCTTAAAAAACACTGCTTTTGATAAAGCAATCGATCGTTACAATGAAAATGATCTAGAGATGGCCTATCACTTTTTTGATTTGGCTGGTGAAATAGATTTGACTGATACTACAATTCATTACAATGCTGGTTATTTAGCAAATGAATTAGAAATGTATGAGGAGGCTAAGCGTCACTTCAGATATCTATTTGAGCTTGACGAATACAATAAGTTGAACGCTTACTATTTCATGGTTCAAATTCAAAGTGGTCAAGATAAAGATCCTGATGGTGCTTATGAGACAGTGATGGCTGGAAGAACAGATTATCCTGATGATAAAATCCTAGCTGAATATGAAATCCAATTATTGCTTCAATTGAATAAAATGGATGAGGCTATGGCTCAAATCCAAGAAGCACTTAAGACAGATCCAAATAATGCTTCAATCCTTTTGAGATCAGGTTATTTGAAAGAGCAGTCTGGTGATATCGAAGGTGGTTTAGCAGATTATAAAAAAGCGGTAGCAGCTGACCCAAGTTATTTCCAAGGACACTATTACACTGGAGCTTTATTATTGGAGCAGTCAGTGAAGTTGTTGAACACGCTGAATGACATGTCTGATGCAGAGTGGGAAAAGCAATCACCAATTATTGGAAAACAAGCAGATGAAAATTACAAAGAGGCTGCAAAATACTTTGAGCAAGCTTTGGCTTTACAACCTGAAAATACAGAGATCATGGCAATTCTTTTCCAAATCAATACTCGTTTGAAAAACGAAGCAGAGGCGGAAAAATATAACAAGAAATTGATCGAACTGAAAGGTCCAAATTGGATGGAAGACGGAGAGTAATCAATCCAAATCAAACATAAGAAGAGAGTCGAGGAATCGGCTCTCTTTTTTCATTTCATATGAATCCATATTTTTGGGCAAATTATCATTTCAAAATATCATTCATTAAATCTCAGGGGACTTCACAATTCATAAATCACCTCCCTTACTTTCCTCAATGAAATTTCTTAGGATTTTCTTTTTAAGCTTGATTACTTTCTTTGCCATGCTGTCTATCAGTCTGGCTCAAGAGGAATTTCAAAAATCGATCAGTCTTTCATTGGAGTCAGGACCTTTGATAAGCAATGGGAAGCCATGGGCTGATGAGATAAAAAACAGTGTGGAATATCGTGGGATTGATATCAAGTTTTCCTGGAGGAGAATCTCAAATACTCCTATGAACCATCTCTACCGGTACCCGACTTTTGGTGGAGGATTCACTTCTTTATTGGGAGATTTTCCTGAAATAGGAAGGCCTCAGGCTGTTTATGGATTTTTTGAAATGCCATTTGCGATCCCAAATCCTAATCAAAAATTAAGCTTTGGATATTTTACTCAGATAGGATTGGGATTTAATCTTACGCCTTATGATTCAATAAATAATCCTTCGAATAAATACATAGGGTCTTCTTTGAATGCGTATATCCATTTTGGTTTTAATGGTGAATACAAACTTTCGGATCGGGTGTTGATTACATCCAGTTTGAGCTTAAAGCATTATTCGAATGGAGCGATCAAAAAGCCAAATGCGGGAATAAACCTTGTTCCTGTTTCTATTGGGATAAAAAGTTACTTGGGTAAAATTTCACCGATTCCTCAAACCAGACCAGAATATCCTGTTTTGGATAAGCGCTGGTTTTTGAACCTCGCACTTTATTCAGGAATTAAGAATTATGACATTGGAGGGGCAGATTATTTTAGAGGGGGGGTAGGTATCAATTACCTTTGGGAAGCGAATTATAAATTTAGACTAGGCTTAGGTTTAGATTTTTTTTATGCTCCTGGGATGAATAAACGATATGTCGGGGAGGAGTTTTCTTTCAAAGATCAAACCTCTTTAGCCGTGGTAGGTTCTTGGGAATGGAAGCTCACTGACAAACTTTTTATGCCGATCGGATTTGGAGTCTATTTTTATAGAAATGAACTCAATCAAGAATCCAGTGGGATCTATGAACGCATTGGTTTTAGATATCGATTGAGTGAACAGCTTTCTGCTGGGGTCCAAATCAAAGCTCACAAAGCCAAAGCAGATTTCTTTGAATTCACTATGGGATATACGATTCCAAGCCGTGTACGATATCAAAGCAGTAAATGGGTCTCAAATTCCCATTGATCAAAAAATATTTTTTTTTGAGTCATGCTTATTCTAGCTTGCTTCATAGAATTAGCCCTTTTATGACCAAAATCAGTAGAATCAGTGGCTTTATTAGCTTCTGTTTAATCTTAATCAGTTTCTCTGGAATAGCTCAATCTAAAAGCTCAGCTGAGATTTATCACCAACTTCTGCAACTCAAAGAAACCAAACGTGTCCTTTACGTTGCTGCCCACCCAGATGATGAAAATACCCGTTTGATCGCCTATTTGGTAAATGGCGCTCATTCGGAAGTAGCCTACCTAAGCCTTACACGAGGAGATGGAGGACAAAATCTCATCGGTAAAGAGTTGGGAATAGGACTGGGGCAAATCCGTACACAGGAGCTTTTGAAAGCAAGAGAAACAGATGGGGGAAGGCAATATTTTACCCGAGCAATGGACTTTGGTTATTCCAAGGACCCAACTGAAACGCTTCAAAACTGGGAAAAATCGAAGGTTCTGAGTGATGTGGTTTGGGTGATACGAAAATTTCAACCTGATATTATTGTAACCCGGTTCACAACTGTGCCAGGCGTGACCCATGGACATCATACCACTTCAGCAATTTTAGCTGAAGAGGCCTTTGATTTGGCCGGTGATCCGAAAGCATTCCCAGAACAATTAAGTCAAGTGGGGATTTGGCAGCCAAAGCGAATTTTTTGGAATGCCTACAATTTTGGGGGAGAATTTCAAGAAGACTCTACGAAAGTTTATGATGTCTTTCCAACAGGGGATTTTAATTCACTGTTAGGGGAATCCTATAGTCAGATTGCTGCGGACAGCAGAACAATGCACAAATCTCAAGGATTTGGATCAACTGCAGGTATTGGAAATGCAGTAGATCATATTCAATTTTTAAAAGGCGAGCCATTTAAAAATTCCGCTTTTGATGGCGTTGAAGATCGTTGGGGATCCTTGGCAAATGGTAAAGAAATTCTTGCAGAAATTGATCAGGCAATTGCTTCCTTCAATTTTATTGATCCGAGTCAGAATTCCGGAAAATTATTAGCCCTTCGGAAAAAGCTTCAAGCAGTTTCAAATCCTCCGACTTGGGTGACCGAAAAGCAAAAGAAATTGGATCAATTGATCATTGAAAGCCTAGGGATTGATTTCGAGTTTATTAGTAAGCAAGAATTAGGATTTGTTGGTCAGGAAGTGGCTGCGCAACTCGTTTTTAATAACCCAACAGCAATTCCTGTTAGTGATGTTTCTTTAGCGGTAAACCAAAAAGAATTCAAGCAATCCACGGAATCAGTACAAAATAATCAGGCCTTAACCATTCCGGTCTCTTTTACAATTCCAACTGATACGAAGCTTTCACAACCCTATTGGTTAGAAAACCCAATCAATGGAGCACTTTATGATGTAACCAATCAGGGGGACATCGGAAAACCGTTTAATGATATCAAGTTTGGTGGAACTTTAAGTTTTTCTATTCAAGGACAAAGCTTCAACCTTGAGCTACCATTACAATACAAATACAATGATCAAGTGGATGGGGAAGTGAAGCAACCATTTACCATTGTGCCGGAGATCAATCTTAGCTTATCAGCCGATGTAGTATTCTTGATCCCTACCGTAACCTCTAAAATTAAAGTCACTGTTCATTTTAGCGATAAAATGCTTGACGGAGGGCTTGATTTTAAAGGCTTGCCAGCTGACCAGTATCGAATCTTGGAAGTGACAGACAATGCATTTTTAAAAGAGCGGGTCTTTGAAGTAGAGTTTTTGAATAAAAGCCAAGGCATCAAAGACATCAGAGCTCAATACACTACAGGGGATGGAAAAGTGTTTGATAAGACAACTTACCGGATTCTATATAAGCACATTCCAAATTTGACCTATTTTGAGCCAGCTTCGATTCGGTTGATCCAGGAAGATTGGAAAGTTTCCAAAGCGAAACTGGGCTATATCCCTGGTGCCGGTGATGATATTCCTGGAGTACTGACTTCCTTGGGTTATCAAGTAGAAGTGATCGGGGCGAATGATTACTCGGTGGAAAAGTTAAGTCAATATAAAGCGGTAATTGTCGGCATCAGAGCTTATAATACAAACGAGGATTTGGCAACAAACCAACAAGCTTTGATGGGTTATGTGTATTCTGGAGGTAAAGTAATCGTTCAGTACAATACCAGTTCTCCTTTATTGACAAATCAGCTAGGACCTTACCCATTCACTTTGGGAAGGAACCGTGTTGCGGTGCAAAATTCCCCTGTTCAGGTAAATTGGGATCATCCAATAGTCAAAGGCCCCAATCCATTAACGGAGGCAGATTTTGAGCATTGGGAACAAGAAAGAGGATTGTACTTCGTAGGTAAAATGGATGAACGTTATGAAACGCCATTTACGATGAATGACCCGGGAGAAGAACCATCAAACGGTGCCTTGATCTATACGACTTACGGGAAGGGTAAATATATTTATTCTGGAATTTCCTTTTTCAGACATCTACCGGCAGGAGTTGCAGGTTCCACCAAGTTATTTATCAATCTGATCGAAGAATAATGGAAGAGAAAAATATTCGTTGGAGTTATTTATACATTGGTTTGATGGTTGTTTTAGTGGTTTTGATTGGACTTTTTTCACTACTTAATTATTCCTACGCATGAGTAATCTGGATTGGATAGTACTATTTGGTACGCTTATCACGATTGCCGCTTATGGGGTGTATAAAACTTATGGGCCGAAAGATTTAGACTCCTACCTCAGGGGAAAGAATTCAATGAATTGGTGGACGATTGGTCTGTCCATCATGGCAACGCAAGCATCAGCGATCACATTCCTCAGTACTCCAGGTCAAGCCTATGAAGATGGAATGCGCTTCATCCAGTTTTACTTCGGCTTGCCACTTGCAATGATCATCATCTCGGTAGCTTTTATCCCGATCTATTATAAGCTTAAAGTCTATACCGCCTACGAATACTTGGAAAGTAGATTTGATCTCAAGACTCGAACGTTGGCGGCGCTACTTTTTATCATTCAGCGTGGTCTCGCTGCCGGAATTACAATCTATGCCCCGGCGATTATTCTATCCACGCTATTGGGCTGGAATCTTACCTTGACAAATATCGTCATCGGAGCAATCGTGATTGTTTATACCGTCTCTGGAGGGACAGAAGCCGTATCAATTACCCAAAAACAGCAGATGGCTGTGATGATGGGAGGGATGCTTTTGGCAGGGATTATCGTCATCAAAATGTTGCCAATTTCATTTCAAGAGGCGCTTCATGTGGCCGGTAAAATGGATAAACTCAACATGGTGAATTTTGAGTTTGACCTTGCAGATCGCTACAATGTCTGGTCTGGAATGACCGCGGCTGTGTTTTTATTTCTTTCCTATTTTGGTACAGATCAGAGTCAGGTGCAACGTTACCTTTCAGGCCAAACTCTTGCGCAAAGCCGGATGGGTTTGATTATGAATGGATTTTTGAAAATCCCGATGCAGTTTATCATCCTTTTTATTGGAGTGATGGTCTTTGTTTTTTACCAGTTTTTTCTTCCTCCAGTTGTATTCAATCAAGTACAAACTGATAATCTTCGTCAAAGTGAATATGCTGGAGAATTTGAAGTGTTGGAGCAGGAATACAGTGCTAATTTTGATAAAAGCAAAGCATCTTATACCGAATTGCTTGCTGCAATAGATCAAAAAGATATTCAAAAAGAGGAAGTAATCAAGTCACAAATTAAGACGCTAAAGGCAGAACAAAATGAAATAAGGGAGGAGGTTAAATCCTTGATTGTTGCAAATGATCCATTAGCAGAGACGCGTGATACCGATTATGTTTTTATGCGATTTGTAATGGATAACCTTCCCCAGGGAATTATCGGGTTATTATTTGCAGTAATCTTTTCTGCAGCAATGTCATCAACGGCCTCAGAATTAAATGCGCTAGGCTCTACCACGACGGTAGATTTGTATAAGCGATCAGTCAAAAAAGATGCAAATGACCATCATTATTTGCTTTCTTCTAAAGTGTTTACGGCATTTTGGGGGCTCGGAGCAATTCTTTTTGCAACTTATGCCTCATTATTTGAGAATTTAATTCAAGCGGTAAACCTCCTCGGCTCTTTGTTTTACGGAACGATTCTTGGGATTTTTATGGTAGGCTTCTTTATGAAATGGGTGAAAGGAAAAGCAGTTTTTATTGCTGCATTACTTTCAGAAGCCTTAATTCTTCTCGTTCATTTTAGAAATGGTGTTGGCCTTTTTGGCTTTGTCTGGGATATTGGATTCTTATGGTACAATGCGATCGGCTGTTTGGCTTTGATGGGTTTTGCTTGGATCATTCAATCCTTGGTTAGGAAATAATAGAGAATTGCAGATAAAAAAAATCCCCTTGGAATATGTATTCCAAGGGGATTTTTATTTTAAGACTACAGTCTATTTCAGTGACTTAATCAACCGTTCATTAAGTGCTATATAATCGGGGTTTCCAGCTTCTTTTGCCAATTCCATGGATTCTTTAGCAGAAATGGCAGCTTCAGATTTCAATCCTAGTGTAGCTTCTATTTTAGCTTTTAAATGCACGGTCCAATATTTCTTGTCGCTAGCCACAGACTTTGTTATCCAAGTATAGGCCTGACTCATGTCTTTTTTATTAGTGTAATAGTAGTTGGCGGCAGAATACAATAAACCTGGATTTTCTGTCTCTGCATCGATGACCAATTTTTGGATTTGATCCATCACGATTGCATCTACTTCAGTTTCAATTCGGAAATCGACACGTGTTGTTTCCCACTTAATTGAAAGATTTGCCCCTGTATCAGTCATATCGGCAAAGGTGATTTCCATCGTCTCGTAATTTCTACTGACTTTATTGGGAGTCACATTGAATCGAAGGATGTCATCCGCTTGATCATATCCGATAGATCCCCAAAGTTTGGTGTTTTTAGAAAGGATCATGGTCCATTCTGTTTTATTGGGAATGGAGTAAAGCGCATATTGACCTGCTGGAATATTTTTCCCATCGATTTTGACATCAGTGG
>JAHEBE010000335.1 GCA_024642365.1 Algoriphagus sp. | reverse complement strand
CAAATTAAAAACATGAAAAAGCTCGGAATTATTCTTGGTGGCCTAATCCTAGGATTGGTAATCGCACTCCTTATTTTCGTCTATTTCCATTCTCCAAAATACCAAGGCGAGCTTGAATTAGCCGGTATCCAAAAGGAAACTGAAGTACTGTTTGATTCTTATGGAGTCCCACATATTTATGCTGAGAATGAGGAAGACGCCTACTTCGCGTTGGGTTATGTCCACGCACAAGACCGACTCTTTCAAATGGAAATGATGCGAAGAGTAGGAACTGGAACACTTTCAGAATTCCTTGGGCCCGATCTATTGGAGATTGATAAATTTTTTCGAACACTCGGAATTCTAAACCATGCCAAAGAAAGCACCACACACTATACTAATCAGCCTGACGCTCCATGGAAGCGTGCAACTGAAGCATACATCGCGGGGGTAAACCAGTTTATTGTTTCCGGAAATCTTCCAATGGAATATACCCTTCTAGGTGAAAAGCCTCGCGCCTTCACCGTAGAAGACATGCATGCGATCACCGGATACATGGCTTTTTCCTTTGCAATGGGATTGAAAACCGACCCATTGATCTCTAAAATTGCTCGAGAACTTGGAGCTCCCTATTTGGATGTGCTCTCAGTACATACACTTCCTTCCCATCATTTGATTCCTAATTATTACCCATCTACTTTTTCTGTTGATTCGTCCAAATCGACAACGCTAGTTTCTCTTTTGGAAAAACTTCCAGTTCCTGCCTTGGAAGGCTCAAATGGATGGGTGATTTCCGGTGCCAAAACAAAAAGTGGAAAAGTTCTTTTTTCCAATGATACGCACATCGGGTTTGCTTCTCCTTCGGTTTGGTATGAAGCGCATGTCGAATATCCAGGTTACAGTTATTATGGGAATCATTTAGCAGGCCTACCTTTTGGCTTAGTAGGACATTCTACCAGTCACAGTATTGGTTTGACGATGTTTGAAAATGATGATCAAGATCTCTTTGAAGTCAAACCAAATTCTGGTGATCCAAACACCTATTCAATCGCTGGGGTCAGTTATAATTTTGAGTCGAGAACAGAAACTATTGCCGTCAAAGGGCAAGATCCCGTGACATTAGAGATTAAATCTTCCATTCATGGTCCAATAATGAATGAAGTGGTTCCAGAATTGGCTGCACTTACTTCCAATCCCGTAGCTTCTTGGTGGGTTTATGTGCTGGATCCAACTCAAGCCCTTCAGGCGACTTATCAGATGAATCATGCCAAATCTATGGATGAGGTAGCTTTAGCTGCTGAGCTAATCCATGCCCCAGGGTTGAATATCATGTATGGAGATAGCGCTGGCAACATTGCTTGGTGGGCTGCCGCCAAATTGCCAATTCGAGCAACAAAGGTCAATTCAAAGATTATTGCTGATGGAAATGATCTAGAATCTTTGCCCACTGGCTGGTATCCTTTTTCAGTTAATCCCCAAAGTATCAATCCGCCATCTGGCTATGTGATTTCTGCAAATAATCAACCCGATACTTTAAGCAATGGAGTTTTCTTTCCTGGATATTATTACCCTGGTGATCGCTACCAACGGATTGCAGATGCTTTGGAACCCAAAAACGATTGGGATGTAGAGACAATGAAAGGACTTCAAAATGAAACCATCAATACTACACATCCCAAAAATGCCAAAAATCTAATCGCTCAAATCAAGCCAGAAAATTTCACACAATATGCAGAGTTAATAGAGCGATTAGGATCATGGAAAGGCGATCACGGCCTAAAACAAGTTGAACCAACACTCTATTACAAGTGGCTCTATCATACGCTTCGGCTAGCAATGGAAGATGAGTTGGGGGAAAATGCTTTTAAAACCTATTTGGAAACATTTTTTATGATCAGGAGCACCGCAGGATTTATAGAAAGCTCTTCAAATCCATGGTGGGATAATACGAAGACACCATCCTCCGAGTCTAAACCCGAAATCATCGAATTGGCACTATCTCAAAGTTTGGAGGAACTAGAGGCTCAATTAGGAAACGACTGGAAAGATTGGAAGTGGGAAAAAGCGATCATTTCTGAGCATCCACATCCCTTAGGAACACAGAAGCCACTGGATCGAATTTTCAACGTAAAAACAAAGCCTCTTGAGGCAAATGCTGAAGGAATTAACAAACTGGCATTCAAGCTAAATGGAGAAGGAATCTACAAAGTAACTTCAGGGCCAGCGATGCGAATCATTTTGGATTTTGAAGATCCAAAAAACTCTATTTCCGTTCTGCCAACCGGACAAAGTGGAAATAGATTTAGTAAACATTATGCAGATCAAGCGAAGCTTTACGTAGCTGGAAAGTACAGGTCACAATTGATGGATCGAGATCAAATAGTATCAGACTCAAAAAATCCATTAATCTTAAAACCGAAAAAATAAAACTGAATTGATGGAGAGAAACTGTGAACAGCTGCTCTCCATCAATTACTTTTTATAGCGAATCAAATGATACCTTTTTCTGGATGCCTTCCAGTAACTGTTCTACCGAAATCCTTTAATTCCTCAATCTGCTCATCCATATTCCCATCTGGAAAAATATGAGGACCAATTCCAGCTTCTTTCTTCTTATAATCTAGAAATCCTACTACAATTGGCACATCTGCCCCTTGTGCAATGTGATAAAAACCTGTTTTCCACTTTTTTACGGCGCTCCTGGTTCCTTCTGGAGTCACCATAATTACCAAATCTTCTCGATTTCGAAGCATTCCGATCATGGCTTCAGTATAAGTCTGTTTTCTTCCGCCAGGGATTCGCTTTCGATCTATGGCAATTGCTCCAAGACCAGAAAGTAACCAACCCAAAGGCCCGACCATTGCCTCTTTTTTAATGGTGAATCTTACAGGAATGTCCAATAAGAAAAATGCAGCTCGTGCATACAATATATCCCAGTTGGAAGTATGAGGTATCGCAATCAAAACTGCATTCTTCACACCTTTTGGCCATTCTCCAATCAATTTCCAACCAGTAATCCAGAATAAAAATCGGGATAATAATTTCATCATATCGTTTGGGTTTTACTTGCTAATTCTTGAAAGCTTAAATCAGACTCGATCACTTTCATCGTTTCTTCATAACCAGCTTGAAAAAGTTCAGGAGCCTTTTTGATGTCAAAAACGCCATATTTCCCCAATCCTGGAGCTTCTATAAAAAAATCACATTTCGATCTTCTGCTATAGACATTGACATTCATAGCCATAATCACTGATCGCTCGATCAGGTTTTTCATATTCCGAATATTACTTTCCTCAGGAAGCTGATTACAATTCACCCCAATCACGTAATCGCAAAACCCTTCAAGTGGCTCTACTGGGAGATTATTCAAGACTCCTCCATCTACCAAATA
>JAHEBE010000059.1 GCA_024642365.1 Algoriphagus sp. | reverse complement strand
CTGACCTGATCTCAGAGATCTCATTCAGCATGATGGAAGCCAAAGGAACTGCGATTGGTTCGGCTCTGGCCTCTGCTACCAACCGAATGAAGGATTCTGAATCAGTTTCCAAAGTCATGATTTTACTAAGTGATGGTGAAAGTAATGCTGGAAATGTGGATCCTTTATTTGCAGCGCAACTTGCCTCTGCCTTGGATATTAAGATATATACTATCGCTGTCGGAAAAGATGGAATGGTTCCCTATGGCACTGATTTTTTTGGCCGTCCCCAAATGGTGGAAAGTTATTTGGACGAAACAACGCTTCGAGAAATTGCTAAAATTGGAAATGGCGAATTTTTCAGAGCAGCAGATGGTGGAACCTTGGCTAGTATTTTTGAACGAATTGACAGCCTGGAAAAAACTGAAATAAAGGAGAATCGCTTTAAAGAAACTTCGGATTACTACCGGACTTACATGTTTTGGGGATTTGTGCTTTTGTTCTCTTGGATGCTCCTAAAAAGCTCCTTCCTAAATAATTTCCTTTTAGATTAAAGTATCGCTAAAGGTTTTCTTTTTCCAACTTTCTAAGCGAGGATCCATTATTGCAAACCAAAGAGGCGGAAACAAAGCCACTATGATCATTGCAGAATATCCTGCGGGAAGTTGCGGGCTTTCATCATAATGATTCAGAATTTGGTAACGCTTGTGGGCATTTGCATGATGATCCGAATGGCGCTGAAGCTGAAATAGCAAGAAATTACTGACCACTTGACTCGCATTCCAAGAATGAATCGGAGTCACCCGCTCGTAATGACCTGATTCCAATTTTTTTCGTTCCATCCCATAATGCTCCAGATAATTGACCAATTCGAGCAATGAAAACCCAAAAAAGCTTTGCAGGAAAAATAATAACGGCACTTCCCAAACTAATCGGTCAAAATAAAGTGAAGAGATCACAAATGCCAGTCCGACAAAAAGGAGCGGGAAAATAGCAAAATGAATCATTTGATTTTTTACTGACCAAACTGGAAAGCCCTTTTTAGCGAGTCTTATCTTTTCCAAATCCCAGGCACTTTGATATCCTTTTACCACGGATCGGTACCAAAACGAATAAAAGGTCTCCCCTGACCTGCTGGTAGCAGGATCTTCCGGCGTAGCCACACGAACGTGATGACCACGATTGTGCTCGATGAAAAAATGCATGTACGAAACAGTCATCAGAAGGACTTTGGAGTAAAATTGTTCCAAAGCATCAGTTTTATGCCCTAATTCATGGGCAACCGTAATTCCAATTCCCCCAGTAATCAGAGCCATTCCTGTTGAAAATGCCAACCATTCACCGATTGAAAATGGAGAGGTACTAACTACATAGAATCCCCAAGCTAAAATCCCTAACTGCACATAAACCCATAAAAAAGTAATTAATTTATAAAAATACTGCTCTGTCATTTTAGAGACTGCTGCTTTAGGAACGTTTTCTTGATCCTTGGCAATCAAGAAATCCATGACCGGCACCAAAATAAAAACAAACCCATGAATCAGAAGTAAATTCTTGCCCCCCAAATACACTCCTATTACAAGTAAAACAGGTAAAATTAGTGCACTGAAAAATCCGATTTTCTTAAGTCCTCCCATTTCGTCTTTTCGTTTCCAAATTCAAGTTAAGCTTGAATTTCATATTCAAAAACACTTTTCACCTTTCTATTTGAAAACTGATTTTTGTCAGCTTCCAAACTGGTTTGCATCACGGGTCTACTGTTTAAAAACTCAGATTTTTGTAGAAATAAAAAATCATGTCGATCAAGCCTTTCTTAGTAGAAAAATATAACATCCCAGCTCCCAGATATACTTCTTATCCTACAGTTCCACTCTGGGAAAATAACTTAACTAGTCCTGAATGGGAGGAAATGGTGAAAATCGCTTTCAATAGTTACGGCAAGAAAGAAGGGATCTCACTCTACATCCATTTACCATTTTGCGAAAGCCTATGTACATATTGCGGCTGTACGAAGCGAATTACAAAAAATCATCAAGTCGAAGAGCCCTATTTATCTGCTGTAAAAAGTGAATGGAAAAAATACCTTAAACTCTTTGAAGAAATCCCAAAAATCGCAGGAATTCACCTCGGTGGAGGAACACCCACTTTTTTCTCACCGGAGGCGCTTGAGTCATTAATCAAACCTATTCTAGAAAGTGCAATTCTTCTGAATGATGCCGAATTAAGTTTCGAAGGGCACCCAAATAATACCACTGAAGCACATTTGGAAATGCTAGCAAGTCTAGGCTTTGATAGGGTGAGTTATGGAATCCAAGATTTTGACCCAGAGGTCCAAAAGGCAATCCATCGAATTCAGCCGCTGGAGCGCGTCCAAACAGCAACGAATAATGCTCGAAAACACGGTTTTACTTCTGTGAATTTTGATCTGATTTATGGCCTTCCTTTCCAAACTATTGAAACCATGAAAGCCACTTTTGAACAGGTCGCTGAAATGGAGCCAGATCGAATTGCTTTTTATAGCTACGCCCATTTACCCACTGCTTTCCCAGCACAAAAAAGTTTCGAAGCACATCTACCAAATCAAGACGAAAAAAGAAAATTGTATGAGTTTGGTAAGAAAACACTTTTAAATCTAGGCTATCTGGACGTGGGAATGGACCACTTTGCAAAGCCAAATGACCCGCTAAATCAAGCGAAAAATAAAGGGAAACTGCATCGGAATTTTATGGGGTACACCACATTACCGTCTAAAATGCTTTTGGGACTAGGTGCAAGTAGCATCAGTGATATCCATATTGCCTATGCACAGAATGAAAAAGGAATCAGTTCTTATCAAAATTCGCTAAGAGAATCTGAATGGGCAATCACGAAAGGCCATATGCTAACGAATGAGGACCTCCAAGTTAAAACCTCCATTTTAGAACTCATTTGCAAAGGAGAAACCCTTTTTCCTTTATCCCTTTGGGAAAAATTGAGTGATCAAAATC
The DNA here is from genome assembly GCA_024642365.1 of Algoriphagus sp. Lineage (GTDB taxonomy): Bacteria > Bacteroidota > Bacteroidia > Cytophagales > Cyclobacteriaceae > Algoriphagus. The sequence goes on along the minus strand of JAHEBE010000059.1, from coordinate 9,726 downwards.
TTTGGAACTTGAAAGAAATGGAATGGGATGGTCTTGTTAAACTTTCCGGAAACAGGATAAAAGTTACTCCTTCTGGAATTGGCCTAGTCCGAAATATCTGCATGCAACTCGACCTTAGGTTAATAGAAAATTCTGAAAAATCAGTTCGATTTAGTAAAGCAATCTAACGACACATCGTGATCTCAATCTGCTCACTGCCATAATTAAACATTTGGAGGTCCGGGCTAAGGCCTGGTATTCCCAATCCTAGACCTCGAAAAATAAAGATTATTCCAATTATTGCTCCTAAATATGGGATTGCCCTTTGAAAATTTTGACGCGTAGAAATCGAAATCAAGCTTCCTGAATACATTAAAACAAGAAGCAGAGGTATGGTCCCAATTCCAAAAAAGAACATGTAAGTGGCTCCTAAAACTGGACTTTGCAATCCAAGAGCGGCAACCAAAGCCATGTAAACCATTCCACAGGGTAGTAATCCATTTGCCAAGCCGGTAGCATAAAAGCCAGCTGGACTTCCAGATTTAAGTAATTTTCCTAATTGCTTTTTTACCCAAATAACTATTCCTGATAAAGCAGGAATACTGAGAAATTGATCGGAGCGCTTGTAGCTAATCGCAAAAGCCAAAATCAAAACTCCCATCGCAATAGAGAATCCTTGTTGGATACCCGCCAAAGAAAGTGAAAAACCCAAACTTCCGACGACTAGTCCAAGTAGCGCATAGGTAGTACTTCTCCCTAGGTTGTATAGAATCTTATTGGCAAAAAATGATTGTTTTTTTCCACCTCCAACAGCCAAAGCAATCGGGCCGCACATTCCTACACAGTGGAATGAACCCAAAAACCCCAGAAGAAAGGCAGTCCAAAGCATTTAAATATTTATTTTTTTCTCTTCGTAATAGGTTACGCCAGCTTCATCCCACTTCAGTTGAAGCTTCCAATAACCAGCTTTCAAATCCGAAACAGAAACTGAAGTTTGACCTGATTGATTTACTGAGATTTGAATCTCTTGATCCAACGTCGAATCGGAAGGTCGGAACAGTTGCAGCGTCCCTGTCGATCCAGTTGGCAAGTCAAGCAATACTGCTTTTACTTGAGGATCATAGCTGATGACTGTTCGATCTAACTCATTAGCCGAATTAGATTGGTCGATTCGATCTTGATATTTGATCTCTTCTTCGTAATAATTTTCAGTGACCAATTCGATCCCATCCATTCGCACAGAAATAACTACCATGGTCATAATCAAAGCTACAAAGCTGATTATAGTAAGTAAAATCCCTTTTCCCCAATCCATATTTCTGTTAGTTTGATTTCACCGGTGCGGTAAAATTGGTTTTAATTTGGTCAATCTCTTCTCCTGCATAGATTAGAGACAAATTCACTTTTTCTTGATTGATTTTTACCTCCTCCTGATTTCTGACTAGGAAAAATCTTCCTTCAAATTTTGATTGTGGCTCCAGAATTAATTCCTGAGCCCCAATTATTTCTACTTCCATTCCTTCTGCAAGAGATTTCAATTCCACTTTCTGGGGATCAAATGTCTTATTAATCAAGGTTATTTGATACAGATTGGTCACTTTCCCATCTTCCCGTTCTTGATAAGTCATCCCAGGAAACCTGGTAATAGTTGCTTTGATATCATCTCGAGTTGCGATAAGTGCAACAAAAGCAGCAATTAGAATTACCAATACAACCACTGTTCCTTTCACTCGACCGGTAACTAGTTTTTGAAAGCCTTGCTTGATACTATTCTCAGAAGCATATCGAATCAAACCTTTGGGTCTATCCACTTTGACCATCACCTCATCACAGGCATCAATACACGCAGTACAATTGACACATTCCATTTGAATCCCATTCCGAATGTCAATCCCAGTTGGACAGACTTGAACACAAAGGCTGCAATCCACGCAATCGCCTTTTGGCTCAAGAGATTCTTGGTGTTTTCGAATCGGGGCACGAGGTTCGCCACGTACATAATCATACATGACATTGATTGAATTATTATCTAAGAGAACTCCTTGCAATCGCCCATAAGGACAAACTACCAAACATGCCTGCTCTCTAAACCAAGAAAACACAAACATGAAAATCCCTGAAAAGGCAATCAAACCTATAAAGCCCGCCATGTTTGCGGTAGGAGGCTGGCTGATGATTTCCCGGACTTGGTCAATACCTACTAAATAAGCCATAACCAAATGACCTATTAATAAGGAAATCAAAGCAAAAATGAACAGCTTGCCCCCTTTCTTAGCAATCTTCTCTGTCGTCCAGGGGCCCTCGTTGAGTTGTCTTTGTTTGTTGGCATCCCCTTCGATCAGATATTCAATTTTCCGAAATACCATTTCCATAAAAAGTGTTTGCGGGCAAAACCAACCACAAAATATTCGGCCAAAAACAACCGTAAAAAGGATCACAAAGACAAACAGGATCAGTAAAAGAAAAATCAATAAATGGGTGTCTTGAGGCCAAAAAGCAGCCCCGAAAATGATAAACTTTCGCTCGAAAATATTAAAAAGTAAATAAGGCCGTCCATTCACCTGAATAAACGGTCCTGCAAAAAGAATTGCTAATAAGACCCAGGATAAATAGGTCCGATACTTATAAAAGTATCCAGATACTTTTTTAGGATAAACCCAATTCCGCTTCCCGTCTTCCTGAACAGTTGCCAAGGCATCTCTAAACGAATCAGGATTTAAATGCGGGTTTTTCTTTGCCATAATAATTGGAATAACTAGCCGGGAAAATTTCCCGGCTAGATTAATTTACTACTCAGTCACCGCTACAGCGGTACTATCTGCAACAGGAGGTGCTGCTTCAACAGCAGGAGTTGCAGAATAAACTTCCCCTTGAGGAGCTTTAGGAATTGCTGGTGTAGTGCCACCTAAGGTCAAAATGTAGCTGGAAACATTTTGAATTTCCTCGGGACTCAACTGATCCTCCCAAGGAACCATTCCTTTTTCGATCACACCATATTTTACAACTTTGAAAATATCAGCAATTCCGCCTCCATGCAACCAATATTCATCGGTAAGATTTGGACCAACTCCTCCTCCTCCATCTGCAGCATGGCAAGCAGCACAATTTCCTTCAAAAATTGTTTTCCCGGAGGTTAATGAATTTTCCGACTCGTCAAAAACAACAGAGTTTTCATCAATACTTGCTAAGGAATTTTCATTTCGCACAGCTGCAGCAATCGCCTCTATTCGTAACTCCTCTTGGTATTCTTCCTCTCCTGTGAGACCAGTTCCTAGAACCGAGTAATAAACGAAGTAACTGACTCCGAAAATCACCGTGCCGATGAAAACATATTGAAGCCATGGAGGCATAAAATTGTCAAGCTCCGAAATCCCATCATAGGAATGATCAGCCATTAATTTGGCTTTTTCTTCTGAGCCGAAAGCCTTGTCTACTTTACCGGTGACAAATCGCTCTTTGAAAGATTCCCACCAGGTTGGTTCATTTGCAAGGCTTGGATCCTCTTTTTTCAAAACCGTTGCGATGAAGGACATCAAGTAGATCATCAAAATCAACAGGAGTAAAATCACCCCTAAAACAACACCTAGAATGATGAGTAGGGTCAATTGGTTGGAATCCATGTTCTGCCAACTAGCAAGACTAGATTCGCTTTCTGCTTGTGCCCAGGCGCTATTGGAGCCAATTAAGCAAAGCAATGAAATTAAGGTTAGGTATTTCTTCATGGCTTTATGTCAGTTAAATCATCGTCACTCATTGGTAGCGATTCCATATGTTTGATATAATCCTTTGGTACTCTAAAAGCCCAAATCGTAATCCCTATAAAAAACAGGACAAATATGATCAGAGAGATTATTGGAAAAATCTCCACATTTTCGATTGATCTTAATACTTCTTTGTACATGATTTCTAAGGTTTAGTTGGCTGCAGTAGTTGCTTTGATATCTGTCCCTAATCGTTGCAAATAGGCAATCAAGGCAACGATTTCTGTGTTCGGCATGACTTCCACTCCAGATTCTTTGAGGTTGCTGACAATTTTATTTGCCTGAGCATTCAAATCTGCCATTGCCTTTTGATCATATCCCTCTGGATACGGAACTCCCAACTTTTGCATGGTTCTAATTTTAGCAGGCAGATCAGAATAATCCACCTCGTTAGTCACCATCCAAGGATATGGAGGCATCAGCGATCCAGGGGACATACTTCTTGGATCTTCCATGTGGAAATAATGCCAGCTATCTGGATATTTTCCACCTACACGATGAAGGTCTGGTCCGGTCCGTTTGGATCCCCAAAGGAATGGCCGATCATATACGAATTCACCAGCTTTGGAATATTCTCCGTAGCGCTCCGTTTCAAATCTGAATGGTCTTACCATTTGAGAGTGACAGCCTACGCATCCATTGGCGATATATAGATCTCTTCCTTCAAGCTCTAGTGGAGTATATGGCTTCACCGAACTGATTGTTGGAATATTAGACTTCACCATAATAGTTGGAATAATCTCGATTGCTCCACCGATTAAGATAGCTACGGTAGCTAAAAGGGTAAAGAAAACAGGCTTTCTCTCCCATGCTCGGTGCCAAAATTCGCCAGTGCTGCTGTAATTTTTCTCCAAAGCTGGCGCTTGATCTTCCTCAGTTTCTTGAAAAACACCTTGCTTAGCAGTCTTCCACATGTTGTACATCATCAGAATTGCTCCAGTCAAGTAAAGTAAACCACCGAAAGCTCTTAGCATATACATTGGCACTAATTCAACGACTGTCTGAAGGAAGTTTCCATAGGCCAAACGACCCATTTCGTCAAACTCTCTAAGCATCAAGAATTGAGTCAAAGCAGCCACATACATTGGGAGTGCATAGAAAATAATCCCCATCGTTCCTAGCCAGAAGTGTGTATTGGCCATTTTGGTAGAGTAGATTTTGGTTTTAAATAACCTAGGCCACATCCAATAAAGCATACCGAAAGTAAAGAAGCCATTCCAGCCCAATCCTCCAATGTGCACGTGTGCAACGATCCAATCGGTATAATGCGCGATAGCATTTACATTTTTAAGCGAAAGCATTGGACCTTCAAACGTTGACATACCATATGCGGTAATTGCCACAACCATGAATTTCAATACTGGCTCAGTTCTAACTTTATCCCAAGCTCCTCTAAGAGTCAGCAATCCATTCACCATACCGCCCCAAGATGGTGCGAGTAACATGACAGAAAACGCGGTACCAAGTACCTGAGCCCATTCCGGAAGGGATGTATAAAGTAAATGGTGAGGACCTGCCCACATGTAAATGAAGATCAAAGACCAGAAGTGGACAATGGAAAGCTTATAGGAATAAACCGGCCGATTGGCTGCCTTTGGAAGGAAATAATACATCATTCCCAAAAATGGTGTCGTTAAGAAAAATGCCACTGCATTATGTCCATACCACCACTGTACCAAAGCATCTTGCACTCCTGCATAGGCGGAGTAGCTTTTCATTAAAGAAACTGGAAGCGATAGGGAGTTAACAATATGCAATACAGCTACAGTCACGAAGGAAGCCAGATAAAACCAAATAGCCACATACATGTGTCGCTCTCGTCTCTTGATCAATGTTCCGATCATATTTGCTCCGAAAGCCACCCAAACTAAAGCAATGGCAATATCAATAGGCCACTCCAATTCTGCATATTCTTTGGAAGTAGTCAATCCTAGTGGTAGCGTTATCGCGGCTGCCAAGATTATCAACTGCCATCCCCAAAAATGGAACCAGCTCAAAAACTTATTCCACATTGGGGCTTTGAGCAATCTTGGCATGGAGTAATAAACTCCAGCAAAAATGGCATTCCCCACAAATGCGAAAATTACCGCATTGGTGTGAAGCGGGCGGATTCGCCCAAAAGTGGTGTATGGATTACCGAGGTTTGCTTCGGGTAAAAACAACTGCGTAGCGGCTATTACCCCTACCAGCATTCCTACGATGCCCCAAATAATCGTCGCGGCTCCGAAGTACTTGACAATCTTATTGTCATAGTGGAACCTCTCCAGCGTTGTATTATTCATTGGATTCAGGTTTTGGTGATGGATTTTTTATTGGTTTTTTTGGTTGATTCTCAAATAAAATTCGAATTGAAGGAGTGTAATCATCCTCAAATTGTCCCCCTTTCATGGCTTTAAAAAAAAGGATCAGGAAGGTCACCGCAAGGACTAGGCTGATGGCGATTAAGAGAAATATTACTTCCATGTCAATCTATTTTTTGGGTTAATAATCCTTTTCTCCAAGCTAGAAGATTAGTAGACAAAGTGGTAAAAAGGACCACTGAAATACTGCTCAAAGGCATTAGAATAGCGCAAATAACCGGGCTCAGCAAGCCTTGAACAGCTAATGAAATCCCAACTATATTATATAAGAAACTAAGGACAAAACTTGCCTTTATTATGCTCCTACTTCCTTTGGAAAAACTTAAAAAAGCAGGCAATTTCCCAAAAGCTTTGGCATCCAAAATGGCATCACTGGCTGGGGAAAAATGACTTACTTGATCAGAAATGGCAATTCCGACAGTGCTTTCTTGCAATGCACCAGCGTCATTTAGGCCATCACCAACCATTAATGATTGTGACTCCAGATTTAATTTTTTAAGGTATTCTAATTTAGCCTTTGGGCTTTGATTAAAGTTATATTGGATTTTTTCACCCAAATGGACAGCTAATGAATCCTGCTCATGGGCATGATCTCCCGAAAGCAAATGAAGCTGGTAGTTTGGTGATAGCTGTTGACTAACTTCAGTAGCTTCTTGACGAAGCCCAGATTCGATGTGAAAATATCCAAGATCTTGATCTTCTAAAGAAAGAAAAACAAGATTTCCCTTATCATAGGAAGGTGAATTTTGAAATCCAGTAAAATTCTTAGATCCAAGTTTCAACTGCTGTCCCTTATAAAATGCTTGAATTCCTTGACCTTTGATCTCTTTTAAAAAATCTACTGAAATTCCACTTTTTGGCCCGATCCAGTAATTAATTCGGTTACTCAATGGATGTGTAGAATGAGAAACCATCGTTTTTAACACTCTTAGCGTCTCTTCTGAAAGTTCTGTCCCTTGGTAATCAATTTTTGCATTTGCAGGATCAGTGAGTGTCCCTGTTTTGTCAAAAACAATTGCATTCACTAGAGCCATTCGCTCCACGACACTGGCATTTTTTAGGTAAAATTTATTTTTCCCAAAAATCCGAAGTGTGTTACCCAATGTAAAAGGCGTGGACATTGCCAATGCACATGGACATGCCACAATCAAAACAGAAGCAAATACCTTGACAGCAATACTCAATTCAGCAAAAGCCCAATAGCTAAAACTTAGGAAAGCGATGGCCAATACGGTCCAAGTGAAGACGCTACTGATTCTAGAAGATAAGGGTTCAAGTAATCGATTCTTATCCTTCTCAAATGACTCATTATTCCAGAGGTCAGTAAGGTAACCTTGAGACGGGGATTTCTGAATCGTTAATAATACCGGCTCACCTTTTTGACGGCCTCCAGCATAGATTAGGGTTCCCTTTTTCATTGGAACTGGGATTTCTTCACCCGTCACAAAACTATAATCAATGCTCGCTCCAGCGCTTAATAAAATTGAATCTGCGGGAATCAACTCTTCGTCTCTAACCAAAATCACATCTCCAACTTGTAGTTTTGAGATTGGAATTACTTCTTCCTGATTTTGGTGTAGGCGAGTTACTGCTATTGGAAAATAGGATTTATAATCCCGGTCAAATTCCAAAGTGGCATAGGTTTTTTGTTGGTAGATTTTTCCCAAAAGAAGAAAAAACAACAATCCTCCCAGGCTGTCCATATAACCAGCATGCCCCATTCCTAAAATTTCCCATAATGAATACAGAAACAAAGCAATTATGCCAAGGACTATGGGTACATCCATGTTAATCTGCCTTTGCTTGATCGAATTCCAAGCAGACAAATAGTAATCACTTGCAGCATAAAATACCACTGGAAGGGAAAGTACGATATTGAGATAACTGAAAAGTTGGCTAAAGCCATCTCCCATCAAACTCGCTTCAGAGAAATATTCAGGAAGACTAAACAACATCATATTTCCAAAGCAAAAACCTGCCACTGCCAAGCGACTTATTGTACGCTTATCCAAAGAGCTTTTTGGCTTTTCTTCAAGATCCGAAAGATTTATTTTTGGCTCATACCCGATCGTAGCCAAAAGGTTGACAAGTTCCTTTAAAGAAATTTTATCATGCAGAAATTTGATTTGAACTTTCTTTTTTACAAAATCAACTCTACTAAAATATACACCTGTATGCACCTGGTAGAGGTTTTCCAGCAACCAAATGCAGGATGCACAATGAATTAAAGGGATATAAAAAGTAATATGACTTTCGGTTTCATTCTTAAAATCAAGGAGTTTCAATTGAGTATCCTGATCATTTAAGTAATCAAATCGATTATTGGATTTAGATTTCTTGCGCTGGCTTTCACCTGGATGATTTCCTAAATCATAGTAAGCACATAAATCATTTTCCGAAAGAACCTCAAAAACTAACTTACATCCTTGACAACAAAATGCTTTATCATCAACAAGAAGAAGTTCATCCCCACACTGTTCCCCACAGTGGTAGCAATGCTTAGTAATAGTTGATGATTTATTGGGGTTCATTTTACTTTATTTCTTTAAATCTAGGTCTGAAAAGGTCGGAAAAACATGATCAAAGTCAGCTAATTCGATGATTTATAATGCTAAGTAAAATGATAGACGATCACTCCACATTTTTCCTTTGTAGAAATGAAATAAGACCTTTGCCAAATCAGCTTGGTATTGTTTTGTAGTGACAAGCAGGGAGCAATTGTGTTTGACAGCATATGACCAAAAGTCACCTATCCTCAAAAAATTAAATTTAATAAAACTGGTTTCAGCAGTAGCTTGTGACACTAGATTGATAACATCTTGTTCTTCTTTGATTTTTGATTTTGGAATAAAACTGGGTGAAATGATAGTGGCCTTACTATTTTTAATTAAGTGACCAAAAAGCAAAAGAAATTTAGAGATCAATTCTGCAGATTGTGGAGTCCCATCATAATGAAAAAGTAAGTGCTCAGTAGAAAAACCAGGAACAAATAATAAGACAGGGACTTTGCAAGCCTCCTTTTCCAGAGGTTTGGGCAAATCATGACTATGAAGCCAGTCAAGTGCCTTATTGAGGTTAACAGAAAAAAGTGTCGGTTCTGAATTTTCTTTTATGTTTGAACATCGATCTGAGTCTGGTCGAAAATCCTCACAAAAAGAAGTTTCGTGAAATTCTTTTAAAATCTCTCCGGGTAATTCGAATTTTGATTTGTTAGAAATTTGAATCTCCATTGGCTACGATAATTGAGCCAAAGCTAAGTTTTCCTGAATGATCTAAATCTGATGAATTCTAGACCCAAACATGATAAAAATCAGGATTTTCATTTTAAAAAACTTATTAGGAATGTAGACGGGAGAATTAATTAAGTTGACCATCGAAAAATCAGGTTGAAAAAAGTGAAGGACAAAGAATAAATGATCCTTTTGTTGATTTTTAAGTTGGGCTTCGCTTTTGAGGGGTGATTTATTGGGGATAAAAATGGGTTAAACGCAAAAAAGCCAGCTATAAAGCTGGCTTTTGAATAAATGAGGCGGCGACCTACTCTCCCGGGAGTAACCCCAGTACCATCGGCGCTGCAGGGCTTAACTTCTCTGTTCGGGATGGGAAGAGGTGGGACCCCTGCGCTA
>JAHEBE010000334.1 GCA_024642365.1 Algoriphagus sp. | reverse complement strand
AACTCTTCCGCGCAAACTACTATAAGTGGTTTGCCTCCGGGAGAATATGCAGTTTCAGTTTTTCATGATGAAGATGCCGATGGAATATTTAAAAAAAATGCAGTCGGCTTACCGATTGACAGCTATGGTTTTTCAAATAACCCAACCTTATTTTTTGGCCCTCCAAGTTTTTCAAAATGTAAAATTAAGGTATCGGACAAAGCCATTCTGGTTGAAATAATCCTTAAATAAACTCCTTCTCAAGTCGGGCAAAGTTCACTTTGCAGATTAATTGGTTCAAAAAAACTACTTTTGCGCAAAGCAAAAATTGAATACCCTTAGCAATATGCGAACTGGATTAGTCATCGAATACGATTCAGGAATCATTCCTCCACCACACAGCCATGTATTTCGACTGCAAATGGATTTGGATTCCAAGCCCTTTCAAGTGGAATTAAATCTACATTATACGGATCGTGAAGATTTGACCGAAGATGAAATTTATGATGAGGGTTTTTCGCTAAATGATGATTATACCTTCAAAGGCGAAGTTGATCAAGTTTGGAAAGACGTATTTCAAAAGTCTTATCAGGGAGCAAAATGGAGTGGAAAATCGCTTCATGATGCCGGGATCACAATCACTTCGATAGAGGATGGAAAGACTGGTAAGCCTAAAGTTCCTGCTGATCAAGAAGTGTGGCTGATTTTAGCGCAGGATTTAATCCAGGCTATCTATGAAACTAATAAAAAGGAACTTCCGCTAATTATTAATTACAGACTCGTGGAAAATGAGTCAATAAGGGATTGCTCTATTGAAGTGAAATTCAGCAATCGAACGGTACTTTTTACAGAAGCTGGGAAAACCAAAAATCTAAATTGGGATTTTACGATCCAATTGATGAAGTTGATTTTCACTCCAGATTATCACTATGATATCGCCAAAGAAGAGCCAGGCAAGAAGCGTGGTGAATACATTAATTGTGGCGATGGATATTGGCATGAACTCGGAAAAGGCGTCGAAAACATCGACCCAACCTTTGATGCAGTTGGAAAAATTCGCGAAAGATTCGCTGATCTTTTGGCTTAGCAAACGCTAACTGTTGCAATTATTCACCTGATTTCAATAACTTTAAGTAGTTATAAATCAGGTTTTTTTATGAATAAGCGCAAAATTTTTATCAGCTATCGACAAAGTGACACTCAAAGTGAAGCGAGTAGATTAAAAGAAAATCTCGAAGAGGTATTTGGAGCTGAAAATGTCTTTTTTGACATCGAGACACTTGAGCCTGGGCTAAACTTTGCCAAAGCGATCGAGAAAACCATCCTTCAAAGTGCAGTGGTCTTAGTGTTAATTGGTGAAACTTGGACAGAAGTAAAAGACGAAAGCGGGAACCTCCGGTTATTCAGAGACGATGATTGGGTAAGAAGGGAAGTTGCCATGGCTTTGTCAATGGAGGGAACCAGAGTCATCCCCGTACTGGTCAAGGATGCGAAAAAACTAACCGCTGATCAGCTTCCGGATAACATCAAAACATTAGCAGATTTCCAATGGGCTGAGCTGACGATTCCCCGATGGCGAAGTGACGTAGAGAAATTAGTATCCTCCTTAGAAAAAATTATTCCCCCATTAAAAAAGGAACCTGAAAAAAGAAAATTCAATCCCCCACCAAAACCAACAAACTGGTTTGCTAAGAATTACCTCTGGATCTTAGGTGTTTTTGTAGTAATCATCATTATTGCATCACTTCCAAACGAAAGTGAAATAGAAAATATCGATCCCAATCCAATCGGATTAGACCTTGATCAAAAGAATATTACTCCGGAAGAGGCGGAAAAGCTTAGAGAGGAAAACCCAGAAGGAAATGAGATTTACAATAGTCTTCAATTAAAAGACGACACTTCCGGAAATATTATCCAAGTAGCTGGAAATTGGATTTTATACTTAGAAGGGGAACCAGGAACAACTCTTATTTTAACCCAATCTGGGGAAAATGTTGAATTTCAAGAATACAACGTCTTCAACGTGAAAATCGGTAACGGTTCAGGCTATTTGGAGAATAATCAACTGCTGTTTGATTATTACAATTCAGTGGTGGACATGAACGCAAAGATTGTTTTCAGCACCCAAAACAATGGTAAATCTTGGGAAGGAAGAATTACATTTCCCCTCAATGGGGCCTCAAACAATGTCGCTTTACAGCGAGATTAGCCTTTAATTCTACGCAAATCTGCTTGAATATCTTTGATCATTTCGCCCAAATCGTCTAGACTTAAGGCTTTTTTCTTATCGCCTGGATTTGGAAAATCCGTACTAATAAAGGCTTTGGCCTCCCAAACCTCCAAGACATCCTCTCCTTTAACTTCATAAGGTTTGTAATGCTCATTATCTGAAACCAAAAATAGTTTTCCATTATCCGCTAAGTAATTAAAAACCCGTTTGTAGACCACGCCTTCAGTCTGAGTGACCAAAATATAAGTTCGCCCACTTTTGATTTGATTCAGTTGGTCCAAATAACTTCCTACGACAATGGTACCTGGAATCAAAGGAAGCATGGAGTCTCCAGCTAATTCGAATGCCCGATAAGTGGCATGCCTTGTAAGGTTGGGCAAATGAAACTGTGGAAGCTGCTCCATATACTCAGGGTCAGCAAACCCATTTAGATATCCTGCGGATGCTTTTTGACCTACTAGCGTTATGTTTTCTTGGTCTGATTCATTGGTCGCAATGGTCAGAATATTTATGCCACGCTTTTGAATTGCTCGCCGCCCTTTATTCTCAATATCGTGCTCCATCAATTCTTCTAATCCAACTTCCAGAATGTCACATAACTTTTGTAAAGTGGCCAGTTTCGGCTCTGAGCGACCATCCTCATAAGCTGAAATCATGGAACGCTGTACGTCCAATTGATCTGCAAGATCATTTTGAGTAATCGCTTTTTGTTTCCGAAGAAAACGAAGGTTGGAGGAGAGGTAGTTCATGCCGAGAAAAGGTAAAAATTATGATCTTCTGGAGTCGGTGGAATGGGAAAGAATGGATTCAAATTCATTGACGTTTGTCTCCGATGCTCCATTCGTTGCTTTATTTCTTCAATGATTTCACCTACAGGTTTGGGCTCATTGACCAGCAAGTATCCATACTGGGGCTTTACTTCATCTTCTATGAAAAATTTAACCTGACAATTGCCTGATGCCAAAGTCTTTGTAGTAATGCTGATTTTTTCTTGAGTTTCCATGTGGTATCGTTTACGGAAGCCAAGATAGAAATGTTATTTATTATAACATATAAATGATGGAATAACCAACATATTTTTATGACAAAACATGTCAGAAAAAAATAATTCAGAGCTATTTCCTTAATTTTCAATGCTTTAAACGGTTTTTTACATGAAAGGCATCAATTCAATG
>JAHEBE010000058.1 GCA_024642365.1 Algoriphagus sp. | reverse complement strand
AAAATAGCAATCGGCAAGGTGACTAATGGAAAATAAAAAATGATCACCAAGGGATGTTCCGCATTTTTCAATTTTCGAATCATATTATAAGCCAACCCTGAGAACAATGCTGATATGAGTCCAATGGAACCATAAAGCAAATTGACCCGAGAATCAAACCCTTGGAGTACGAGCACTCCTGCAAATGAAAGCCCAAAAAAGAGATACTTTATTGGCTTCACGCGTTCTTTTACTAAATACACTCCAAGAATAGTTGTGAAAATTGGCGACAGGTATTGGATGGTGACTGCAGATGCCAAAGGGATTTTTTGAAGAGTATAGAAAAAAGCGATTAAGCCGATTGAACCTACTACACCGCGAATAATGAGGAGTTTTTTATTATTCCCAAAAACAGGAATCCCCATTTGCTTAAGAACAATGTAGCTGAAAATGAAGCTAAAAAGTGACCGAAACAGGATAATCTCGATCGCTGGAATGTGAGGAATAAATTTCACAGAGACGTTCATCATTGCAAAAAATACCCCTGCCAACAGCATGGATTGTACACTCGAGATTTTCAAAATCAGTTAAGGTTGGGTAATAGCTTTCAAAGTTAAGCAGGATTATTAAAGTTCAACCTTTCCTCTCAGTTGGTATTTTCAAAAAACATTTTAAGCTTTGAAATGTTAAAATCACCTATGGCATTATCTATTGGCAAATCTGCCCCAAAATTCAAATTAGCTTCTACTGACGGTACAACCCTCTCTTCTGAGCAAGATTTAAAAGGTAAAAGTTACATTCTATTCTTCTATCCAAAAGACTTCACCCCTACCTGTACGGCTGAGGCTTGTGAGTTTCGGGATCAATTTGAAGCATTTCGAGAATTGGATATTCCTGTATTTGGGATTAGTAAAGACACCATTGAAACTCACTTGAAATTCAAAAAGGTACATCAGCTTCCGTTTGAATTACTATCTGATCCTGATGGAAAAATGTGCAAAGCTTATGATGCCTTGATTCCATTGATCAAAATGCCAAAACGAGTTACTTATTTAGTAAACGATACAGGAAAAATCGCGGGGGTATTTTCAGGGATGTTTGAATCAAAAGAACACATCGATGCGATGATTGCAAGTTTGAACAAGCAGACTAATCCTGTAAAATAAGTCCGTCTTTCATTATTACTGTTCGGTCAGCCATTCCAGCTAGATCTTCATTGTGAGTTACAATCACGAAGGCTTGCCCCAATTCTTTTCTTAAAGTGAAAAATAATTCATGGAGGGATTTTGCATTTTGGGTATCTAAATTTCCGGAAGGTTCATCCGCGAAAATCACCGCAGGACTATTGATCAATGCTCTAGCAACTGCTACACGCTGCTGCTCTCCTCCACTTAACGTAGCAGGCTTGGAATCGAGTCGATGACTTATTCCAAGAATTTCAGCTAATTCTAATGCCTTCTTCAAAAGTGACTTGGAATCTGTATTTCGGATCAATCCGGGAATCTGAATGTTTTCTAAGGCTGTAAATTCAGGAAGAAGGTTGTGAAATTGAAAAATGAAACCAATTCGTTCATTTCTGAATTTGGCTAACTCCTCCCCTTTTAACCGGATAAGGTTTTTACCATCCATTTCTATTTCACCAGAATCCGGTTTGTCTAATGTTCCTAAAATTTGGAGCAGAGTGCTTTTTCCAGCGCCAGACGAACCAACGATTGATACAATTTCAGACGCACCGATTTCGAGGTCAACTCCTTTTAAGACTTGGAGGGCTCCATAGGATTTATGGATTCCTTTGGCTTTCAGCATACTAGAATTTTTTATTGTCGTAAAAATAGAACAAATCCCTCAAATTCAGGAATTAAAGCCATTTTACTCGAAAAAAGGAATGCCGTAGGTTTGATTTATCGACACTTTGCGCTTAACTTCGGGCAAAAATTTGGACAGAATGAATATTCACGAATATCAGGCTAAAGAAGTACTTAAAGGTTACGGAGTAAAAATTCAGGAAGGTATAGTCGCCGATTCACCTGAAGCTGCTCATGAAGCTGCAGTAAAGCTAAACGCTGCTACAGGAACTTCATGGTATGTAATCAAGGCACAAATTCACGCAGGTGGTCGTGGAAAAGGTAAAGTCCAAGAGACCGGATCAAACGGTGTAGTCCTTGCCAAAAAACTTGAAGATGTTGCTGAGAAAGCAAAAGCAATTCTTGGAGGTACACTTGTAACACATCAGACTGGCCCAGAAGGAAAAGTGGTAAATAAGGTTTTGGTAGCTGAGGATGTTTATTATCCAGGTGCATCTGAACCAAAAGAATATTACTTATCTATTTTACTAGATCGTGCGAGTGGAAGCAACGTCATCATGGCCTCCACAGAAGGTGGAATGGACATTGAAGAAGTGGCAGAAAACCATCCTGAAAAAATCATTAAGGAATGGATTGATCCTAAAGTAGGTCTTCAGGGCTTTCAAGTTAGAAAGGTAGCTTTCAAACTTGGCCTTAGTGGAAATGCATTTAAAGAAATGGTGAAATTCATCACCGCCTTATATAAAGCTTACGAAGCAACGGATTCTTCTCAGTTTGAAATCAATCCTGTATTGAAAACTTCAGACGATAAGATTCTTGCAGTAGATGCAAAAGTTAATTTGGACGACAATGCACTTTACCGTCATCCAAATCTTGCGGAACTACGCGATGTAGCAGAAGAAGATCCTTTGGAAGTAGAAGCTGGAAAATCTGGCCTAAACTATGTAAAGCTTGACGGAAACGTAGGCTGCATGGTAAACGGTGCAGGTCTTGCTATGGCTACCATGGATATGATCAAACTTGTAGGTGGTGAGCCTGCTAACTTCCTAGATGTAGGAGGAGGAGCTAATGCTACCACAGTAGAAGCAGGTTTTAGAATCATTCTTCAAGATCCAAATGTAAAAGCTATTCTGATCAACGTGTTTGGTGGAATTGTTAGATGTGATCGAATTGCTAGTGGGGTTGTAGAAGCTTACAAATCAATTGGCGACATTAGAGTTCCGATTATTGTTCGTTTGCAAGGAACAAACGCAGAAGAAGGTGCAAAGATCATTGATGAATCAGGTCTTAAAGTTGCCTCTGCTATCACCTTAAAAGAAGCAGCAGATAAAGTACAAGCAGTACTGGAAGGAAAATAAATAGTGGCACTCGTAGTTCAACTGGATAGAATATCAGATTTCGGCTCTGAGGGTTGAGGGTTCGAATCCTTCCGAGTGCACAAAGCTCAGACGAAAGTCTGGGCTTTTTTTTATTATTTTCTACATCAGCTAATTTTTAAGACCAAAAAGGAGTAGCACTTCTGAAGTGCTTTTAATGGCTGTATTTTAGTTTACAAACCATTCTGGAATCAAAAAAGGAAAAGGTAGGAGAAACTAGGTTAAAAATATAGACAATTGCACTATTCAAAGATTATAAAATAAAAAAGCAGGAGAAAATCTCCTGCCCTTTATTTGAAAACTAAACCAACTATTATTTAACTACCACAATGACTTCAAAAATAATATATTTATAATCAAATCAAAACACCAAATAAAAATTTGTTAGGATTATTCCTTCTCTGGAAAGTTACCTCGTTTAAATGCAATTCCTAGTGCTAATCCTTGGCTAAATTGGATTTTACTGTCTTGATCTAAATCATAGATACTTAATGAAGTCAAACTCACGTTTATTAAGTTAGAAACCTTAGCTGTAAGTGCCACATCCAATCGGTGATCAATCGCATCAAAAGCAAAGGTTTCATAATTCGCATACATTTGATACCTCATTTTCAAGGATAGGTTCTCAGACAATTTTTTATTCCAGTCCATCAAAAGGCTAAATGCAAGCCACTCTCTTCGAACCGTCTCTCCTATTTCTACACCATAATTATCCGGTACATTCAAATACAACTCCGTGTCGGTTACAAAAGTCCATCTAGGGGAAAAAGGAGACAGTCTAAGACTAAACTCATCATTCGGCTTATATTCTACACCTATAGCAGTCGTAAAATAGGCAGGGTTTGCAAATTTTGAAATCAAAGTTCGATCTGTGTCAGAATAATTATAACCTGGAGCAAATTGAGAAAGGAAATTCATACCTAAAATGTAATTCCATTTCGCATTGATCTTGTACCCAACTCTCGTATCCAAAAACAGCAGGTCATTGGATTTTCTTCCATCCTCTCCCTTATTTTTCACCACACCATAGATAAATGTAAATTGACTATCCCAGGACCATTTTTCTTTTGCATAATTAGCTCTGCCAACAAGATAAGTACTGAATGCAACTGAGTTAACTCCTCCACCTTTCCAATTATCACTAAAAGAAGCTTGATTAATATTAAGTCCTCCTCCAATTTCTTTTAACCAATAGCTTGTATCTGCCTCAGTCAGTGCCTCCAATTCTTGGGAAAAAGCATTCCCTGCTAGAAAAATCAAAATGAATAATGTGTAAATTTTTTTCATATAGGTTATAATTAGTATTCTTAAATTAATAATATCCTGCAAATATGAAAAATGAGCATCAAAATGAGTTAATAATCCGTGATTATTTAGCAAGACAACGGACCACACTCGCTAATGAGCGCACCTTATTATCCTTTATCCGAACTTCACTTTATTTTTTGGTAAGTGGTACAGCTTTGTTTGAGGTGGAAAAGCTCAACCACCTCAGGGCTCTTGGTTACTTAGGCTTCGGTTTAAGTATTGCTTTTCTTATTGCTGGGATCTTAAACTATTTCAAAGTTAAAAAGAGGCTTCGCTTAGGAGATTATCAACCGATGTGAATTTGACAATTAAAAAAAAATGGCTCTAAAATTTAGAGCCATTTTTTTAAACAAGTTTCACTTTGGAAACTTCCAAAGGATCAAGTTCGAAAAATTCTTTATGAATATTAAATGCGGCTTCCCCTTCCTGTGGAATTTTGGAAAGGTAAGTTCCATCTTCTTGCATCACGTAAGAATTCACATTATCCTTCAAATTGTAGGCAATGATATTCATCAATTGTTTTTCCAAAAGTGGGGCATCTACTTTAAAAAGAGATTCTAATCGCTTATCGAAACTCCGAACCATCATGTCCGCACTTCCTGCATAAGTTCTTGTTTCTCCATTGTTATGAAAATGGTAGATTCTAGAATGTTCCAAGAAATCACCCACAATTGAAATCACCTCAATATTTTCACTCAAACCCGGACGGGCAGGTCTTAGGCAACAAATTCCTCTAATGATCAACTTTACAGTAACCCCTGACTGAGATGCCCGGTAGAGCGCATAAATGATCTCTGAATCTTCCAATGAGTTCACCTTGATAAAAACCCCACTAGGCAAGCCATTTCTCGCGTTTTCAGCTTCTTTTTCGATATACTCAATCAATTGATTTCGCATATCTCTAGGAGCGGTAATCAAGTTTTTATATTGACTTGGCATGGAGTGTCCGGTGATTACGTTGAAAAACTCAGAGACATCATTTGCCAAAATTTCATTCGTAGTCATCAAACCGATGTCCGTATACAATCTAGCCGTGTCTTCGTTGTAATTTCCAGATCCGAGGTGAACAAATCGTGTGATTTCCGAACCATCTCGTTTAACGATAAGAAGCAACTTCGTATGCGTCTTTAAATTTGAAATGCCATAAATCACAAAACATCCTGCTTTTTGAAGTTTTTTGGCTTCCCGGATATTATTTTCCTCATCAAATCGCGCCTTCACTTCAAAAAGCACTGAAACATGTTTCCCATTTTCTGCAGCCCGTAGCAATGATTTGGTAATTCTACTATCCTTCGCTAAGCGATAGATCGTCATTTTTATCGCCATGACATCCGGATCATCTGCCGCAGAGTCGATCAAATCCAAAATTGGATCAATGTTGTTATAAGGCTGATGAAGCAATATATCTTTCTCTTTTAGCGCTTCAAAAATATCCACCGTTCCTTCATCCTGGTAGGAAAGTGGTTTTACTGGAGCATGAACTTGCGGAAGCCGCTCTTTGAACCGCTTGTTACCCACAATCTGCCAAAGACCAGTGAAGTCGATCATACTCGCACGCTTCACCAAGAAAATAGAGTCCATTTTCAAATTCCAGCGCTCGAGTAATGAATTTAGCATCCATTTGCTGTAACCTTCCTCAATTTCAATTCGAACTACTCGGCCAGTTTTTCGCTCCATCAATTTCCGCTTCACCTCTTCCAAGAAGTTAGCATCCATATCCTCACTTTCTTCCAAAGTAAAATCACCATTTCTAGTAATCCGGAAAAGACTGATACCGGCTATTTCCACATTCCTGAAAAGCGAAATAATATTTTCACGAATGACTTCTTCTATTGGAATTAGGAAAAGGGAATTCTCTCGCTCAATCTCAAAAAATCTCGGGATGTTAGCAGGGATCTGAACAAAACTCAACTTACGCATATCCTTACGCTCTCCTGGACTGGTAGTCACCACTCCAAAGACCAAGAGCTTGTTCATCAAAATTGGGAAAGTCCGATATCCATCGTAGACCATTGGAGTAAGCATCGGATAGATCACCTTTTGAAAGTATTGGTGTACTTTTTCTTGCTCCACTTCCGTCAACTTAGAAATATTTCCAAGCGTGATATTTTCGGCGTGCAATTCAGGTAAGATTACTTTTGTAAAATGATCATGCTGATCCTCATGAAATTGCTGGGACTGCTTCATCAACTTCGCCTTGAATGGCTCTTCCCGTAGACCAGAATAATCTACTCGCTCTTTTTCATAGTCCAAATAATTGTAAAGCGAGCCCACTCGAATCATGAAAAACTCATCCAAATTCGATGCTGTAATTGCAAGAAATTTTAGCTTTTCAAATATCGAACGCTGGACTTTTTTGGACTGGTCCAACACACGATCATTAAATGATAACCAACTCAAATCCCTACTGACTAAGTCACTTTTTTGGATGATAGAGTCAAATTTATCAGCAGTCGCTATTTTCATAACTCTTGGGTTTATTTCACATCTGAAGCAAAAGGTTTTGCTCAGAACTTTAGCTTGAATTTTGATTAAAAAAAGGGCTAAAAAGCCCTTTTTATTAGGAGTCTATCTTAGCGTATTTCGCATTTTTCTCGATAAATTCTCGTCTAGGTGCGACTTCATCACCCATCAAAACACTGAATAAATGGTCTGCCTCAGCAGCAGAATCAATATTTACTTGCTTGATAGTTCTAACAGTTGGATCCATAGTGGTTGTCCATAATTGCTCTGGATTCATCTCACCAAGACCTTTGTATCGCTGAATACCAACACTATCTTCTCTTCCATCTTTAGCCATGTCAGCAGTAAGGGCTTTTCGCTCCTCCTCCGTCCAACAATAGCGCTCATCTTTTCCTCTTTTCAATAAGTAAAGCGGTGGCAATGCGATGTACACATATCCTTTTTCGATAAGTGCCTTCATATACCTGAAAAACAGCGTCAAAATCAAAGTTCGAATATGTGATCCGTCAATATCAGCATCCGTCATGATGATGATTTTATGATATCTTAATCCTGAAAGATCAAGCTCTTTATCGTCCTCAAGAGTTCCAAATTTGACACCTAGTGCTGTTAGGATATTTTTGATTTCGTCGTTGTCGTAGATTTTATGCTCATGGGCCTTTTCCACGTTCAAGATTTTACCTTTCAAAGGAAGAATTGCTTGAAAATCTCGATCACGGCCTTGCTTGGCAGATCCACCAGCCGAGTCCCCTTCCACTAGGTACAATTCGCAAACGGTAGGGTCACTATTTGCACAATCTGCTAATTTCCCAGGAAGTCCACCTCCACCAAGTACATTTTTACGCTGAACCATTTCACGCGCTTTTCGAGCAGCATGTCTAGCTTGTGCTGCTAGAATTACTTTTCCTACGATTGTCTTAGCTTCTCTAGGATGCTCTTCCAACCAAAATTGCAGGGTTTCCGAAACTGCCGAATCCACAGCTCCTACTACGTCGGAGTTACCTAACTTGGTTTTAGTCTGTCCTTCAAATTGAGGTTCCTGAACTTTAACTGAAATTACAGCAGTCAATCCTTCTCTAAAATCATCCCCAGAAACTTCCAACTTCAACTTATCAAGCATGCCTGATTTGTCAGCATAAGATTTCAAAGTTCTGGTAAGTGCTCTTCTAAAACCTGTCACGTGAGTTCCACCTTCGTAAGTGTTGATCGTATTCACATAAGAAACAACATTCTCAGAGTATGAGTTATTGTAGCTCATCGCCACTTGAACAGGAACATCTCCCTGAATAGATTCGATATAGATCGGAGCTTCGATGATTTTTTCACGGCTCACATCTAAATATTTCACAAACTCGACCAAGCCACCTTCAGAGTAAAACTCATCTGACTTAAATGTCCCATCATCCTCTTTTTCTCTAAGATCCGTAAGAAAAATACGTATTCCAGCGTTCAGGAAGGACATTTCTCGAAGCCGATTAGCTACAGTTTCATATTTATATTCGGTGACTGTAAAGATTGAAGCATCTGGCTTAAACGTAATTGTTGTACCTCTTTTTTCAGTTTTGCCTATTTGACGGGCGGAATATTGAGGTGCGCCTATCTTAAATTCCTGCTCAGTAATAACTCCATTACGATAAACAGTCGCTTTCAAATCCGAAGAAAGCGCATTCACGCAGGAAACACCTACTCCGTGTAATCCCCCAGATACTTTATAGGTATCTTTATCAAATTTACCCCCAGCATGTAGCACAGTAAGCACAACTTCAAGTGCAGATTTCTTCTCCTTTTCGTGCATGTCTGTAGGAATCCCACGACCATTATCCTCTACAGTGACTGAATTATCTTCATTAATTGTAACTCGGATGGTATCGCAATGTCCCGCAAGGGCCTCATCAATGGAGTTATCTACAACTTCCCAAATCAGGTGATGTAGACCTTTGATTCCGATATCACCAATGTACATAGCAGGTCTCTTTCGAACCGCTTCCAGACCTTCAAGCACCTGAATATTACTGGCACCGTATTCTGCTGGATTCTTAGCTTTTTCTTCACTCATATTTTTTTGGAGAAAACCCTCTTAATGGGCTAAAAAACGTGTTTTTTATATTTTTCTATAAGCTGCAAGATAGGTAAAAAATGTCGGTTTTCAGCCCTGTTTTTTAAAGTAATCCAAGAAAAATCTGTTATAAAAAACTAAAAATTAGCACCTAACTTGATTCGATGGCATAATGTCAGTAGAAAATCAAATGTCGGCAGTTCAATAAATCCCAAAAATAAAACCAAGAATTGACCTAAAAATTAATACTGCCCCGTGCTTAGCATAACTAAGTTACAGGCGTTAAGTGCTTCTATGCCCTGGTTTTTTGCCTTTTCAAAAAATTCAGGATTTTCAGCTCCTGGATTGAAAATGATACGCTTTGGATGTAGGCTAATCAGATAGTCCTCCCACTCAGCTTGATTATCTTTGCCTAAGTATAAGGTGATGGTATGAATATTTTTCAATTCTGGTTTTAGGCGGAGGTCTAAAATCTCCTCTCCAAAAAGTTCTCCCTTTTTTATTCCGATTGGAATAAATTTAAATCCAAATTTCTTGAATCTATCTGCAGCAAAATAGGCATATCTCGATGGATTTGTAGTAGCCCCAACAAGTAACGTAACTGGATTAGATGGCTCTTGATCCATAGATTTTATCGCGCTCAAACGTATCCATATGCCGATGCTTTTTTGTTTCGTAGATATCTGATAATGTTATCAAGATTCCAGTCTCCTCTACTTCACCGAATTCATCATTTAAAGCCGTTCCAAATGTGATCATCGTTGGCGAAAGGTTCATATAAGTATTGATCAAAGGCGGGATGTTTTCCCCATAGCTTCGGATTCTGGAGTTCAGCAATTTGTAACCTTCTTTGTATTCCAACCCTTCAAATGGATCGCCTTCCTTAGGCAGCTCAGTTTCATATCCCAACTTGATTTCCTCTTTTGGAGAAATCAGACCCTTGCGGTCAGGGAAATAATGATTCATAAACATCAACAAAAGATCTCTTCCTTCTCTACTGTAATGTGGGTACATGGTCACTTTACCAAATAGATATTTCACCTCAGGATTAAGCAAAACAACTGCCCCTAAACCGTCCCACAAGTTGTCCAAACTGAAAATCCCTTTCCTGTTATCGATTGCCGGCTGATATTTTGGCTGGACAAATGATCTTCCCAATTCAATGGTATATGGAAGGTAATCTTTGACAAATCGATCTGAAAAATCAAAAAGATGTGTGGTCGAAAGGTTAATTGTCCCATCTTCCAAGATTGCATTCTTACAATTGATTAATCGGTAGCCAGCTACTATTTCTTCATCTTCAGGACTCCAAGTGATTAATTGTTCGTAGCAATTTTCGCAAGTGTCATTCTCATCCAGATCGAGGGCCAAACCTGTTCCTCCTCCAGCTGCCCGGAAAGTCAATTCCCGGAGCCTTCCAATCTCTCGGACCACATTTGGTGAGTTGTGGAAATTTACCAAGTAGACTAAATTATCGCCATTGTTGGTATACCTCAAGAATCGCTCTTCAGTAAGTTCACTTTTCAGAATCTCCTTTGCTATCGCTGGAATAACCGCTTCTTCTTTCATGCTTTTCCTCCTAATTCATAAACCTTTTCCCGAAGAACTTCAGCCCATTGCGCATCAGTTTTTGATGAATCAAAACTCTGATATGAAATAGGTTTATCAATACGAATCACCACTTTTTTACCTCGTTGTTTATACATTTCATCCACCAGATAGAACATCTCAATATTCGCTTTAATACCCAGTTTCTTTCTCCAAAAACCCAAATTGTAGAAAAATTTGGAATTATTTCCTTCCACAAAACAAGGAATCACATCTTTTTTAAATTTCTTGGACTTCGTTATAAAACTTTTCTTCCATTGTAGGTCCTTTATTCCTTGATCTCCTTTTCTGGAGACTAAACCAGCTGGAAAAACCAATACAGCAAAATCATCTGAATAAACTTGTTCGATCCGTTCAAAAACTTCCTGTGAGTTTTTTCCATGCTTATTAATCGGGACAAAAAGTGGCTCAAAGTTTTTTAATGTCATCAAAATATCATTCACCAAAAAGCGAATGTCACTTCTCACTCTTCCCATTGCATACATCATAGCGATGCCGTCCATTCCTCCAAAGGGATGATTCGCAGCGATGATTACCCCACCTGTCTTTGGCAAATACTCCTCCCCGATCAACTCCACTTCTAAATCAAACTCCCCCATCAAAGCATTGACAAACTCTAATCCATGAAGGTGACTGATTCGATTATAGACATCATTCATCCAACTTTCATGGGTGACTCTTTTGACATAAGAAAGCAAAAAACCTGGAATCCATTTTAGCAATTTTGGATTTTTGGAACTGATCGCCTGCTCGATATCGATTACTTTATTTGTCATAGTTTAATGGCAAATGGCCTAATGGAAAAACCTTAAAACCTATAATTTTTGTTTAAAATAACACTAAAACTACAAAAAAACAGAAGTAATAACGGATTCGAAATTTGATTTGAAGTAGGACCCTGAAAACCAAAACGATTCAATTTTTTATTGGAGTAAATCTAGTTCAGGTTTTCAAAATGTATGGTTTCGGGAAATGGAATTTTAAAATAAATTCGAATTATCATTGAACCATAAGAAATGAACAATTCATCAGTGACTCAATCCCTGCTGCTCGCGATGGGTTACTTATATTTCCCTACTTTTGCATTTCGATTACCAAAGCAATTATGCAAGAAACAATCCTATCGCTATGTCCTGGCCCTTGGGCTGATTATGAATTAATTGACACTGGCGGATTTGAAAAATTAGAACGATTTGGAAATTATATCCTGAGTCGACCTGAGCCCCAGGCAATTTGGGACAAAACATTACCTGAAAGCGAATGGAAACGGTTGGCACATGCGCATTTTGCGAAGGAAAAAAGCAATCCTGAGAAAGGACAGTGGGAGCAGCTTCAAAAAATGCCTCACAACTGGACGCTTACCTATGCAAATGAGGAAGGCTTAAAGCTGACACTTAATCTTGCACAGACCTCATTTAAGCACATTGGCCTTTTCCCGGAGCAAGCTGTCAATTGGGATTATTTGTACCATACGATTAAAAAGTGTCCTGTCAAAAACCCAAAAGTTCTCAACCTTTTTGCCTACACAGGTGCCGCCTCTGTAGCGGCAAGAGCAGCTGGTGCAGATGTCACCCACCTAGATTCTGTCAAGCAAGTGGTAACCTGGTCAAGACATAACATGGAATCTTCCGGTCAAGAAGGAATTCGCTGGATGGTTGATGATGCGATGAAATTCATCAAACGAGAAGCTCGAAGAGGCAATAAATACCAGGGAATCATCTTAGATCCACCTGCATATGGAAGAGGACCAGATGGCGAAAAATGGGTGCTTGAGGAGCAAATCAATGAAATGCTTAAAGTTTGCGCAGAAATTTTGGATGAGAAAGACCACTTCCTTTTACTCAACATGTATTCACTGAGCTTTTCTTCCCTTATCGCTGCGAACTTGATCAAATCAAATTTCAAACAAGTCCAAAACGCTGCTCATGGAGAACTTTACCTCCAAGACAACTATTCTAAAAAACTTCCTTTGGGAATATTCTTTCGTTTTTCAAGCTTTTGATTAAAATTCAAACATGAATAACAGGCAACTTTTCTTATCTCATTTGGCTCAAACTACAGATTTCCCATTGTTGATCGAAGTGGAGAAAGCGGAAGGAATTTATCTTTTTGGTCCCAATGGAGAAAAGTACATTGATTTGATTTCGGGTATTGGTGTAAGTAATGTTGGACATAGGCATCCAAAGGTCCTGGAAGCAATCCACCAACAATTGGATAAATACCTTCACCTGATGGTATATGGTGA
>JAHEBE010000333.1 GCA_024642365.1 Algoriphagus sp. | reverse complement strand
TGCTGAGACCGGAGCGGGTCAACATGGTGTGGCGACAGCTACAGTTTGTGCCCTGATGGGGATGGATTGTACTGTTTATATGGGGGAACTTGACATTCAGCGGCAGCGACCGAATGTGGAGCGGATGCGAATTCTTGGGGCGAAAGTTGTTCCCGCTACTTCCGGATCCAAAACATTAAAAGATGCAACAAATGAAGCGATGCGGGCATGGATTAATGATCCCGTGGGTACGCATTACATTATTGGGTCGGTAGTTGGACCACATCCTTATCCAGAAATGGTCGCTCGGTTTCAGTCTGTGATTTCAGAAGAAATGAAATGGCAATTGAAAGAAAAAGAAGGGCGAGAAAATCCAGATTTAGTCATCGCCTGCGTGGGTGGAGGATCCAATGCAGCTGGAGCTTTTTATCATTATTACAATACTCCTGAAGTCCGGCTTATTGCTGCAGAAGCAGCTGGACTAGGCGTGAATTCTGGAAAATCTGCCGCGACGACTGCCTTGGGAACTCCCGGGATTTTGCATGGGTCGAAGACGATTCTCATGCAGACTAAAGATGGTCAAGTCGTGGAGCCACATTCGATTTCAGCAGGTTTGGATTACCCGGGAATCGGACCGGTTCATGCACATTTGTTTGATATTGGGCGGGCAGAGTTTGTGGCTGTGGAGGATGAAGATGCAATGAAAGCAGGAATCGAATTGAGCCGAATGGAAGGTATTATTCCTGCTATTGAGACTGCTCATGCCATCCATGCATTGAATTTGATCGAATTTAAAAAAGGTGACGTGATCGTAATCAACCTTTCTGGACGAGGCGACAAAGATCTGGAAACGTATATTAAATGGGGAAATTATTAAAGTTTGATGTCGGATGTCCGATGTCCGGTGTTTACATCGGTCATTGGACATCGGTCACCTAACAACAAAAAGCATGAACCGCATACACTACTTATTCAATACCAAAAAAGAGCGCGTACTCTCGATCTACTTTACAGCAGGTTTTCCTAAGTTGGAGGATACGATTCCTACCATGGAGGCAATTCAGGCTGGGGGTGCAGATATTATCGAGATCGGGGTGCCGTATTCAGATCCGATAGCTGATGGTCCCACGATTCAGGATAGCAATATGATTGCGCTTGAAAATGGCATGAGTTTGAAAAATTTATTTGACCAGCTTGTTGGATTTCGAGCTAAAATCCATGTTCCTGTGGTTTTGATGGGGTATCTGAATCCGATAATCCAATTTGGTATGGAGGAGTTTTGTGCAAAATGCAAGGAAGTTGGGATCGACGGATTGATTTTGCCGGACCTCCCAATGCAGCAATATTTGGAAGATTACAAAACCCTCTTTGATCAGTATGGTTTAGTAAATACCTTCTTGATCTCCCCTGCAACCAGTGAAAAGCGGATCCGGGAAATTGATGCCCATTCCAATGGCTTCATTTATATGGTTTCTTCTCACAGCATTACTGGTGCAAAAACTGGGATTTCTGAGGAGCAGATAGCCTACTTTGAACGAGTTCGAGCTATGAATCTGAAAAACCCGCGCTTGATAGGATTTGGAATATCTGACGCCGAGACCTTCACAAAAGCTTCTGAATACAGCAATGGTGCAATCATCGGATCAGCATTTATCAAAACTGTAAAAAAGGCAACTAACTTGGATGAAGACATCCAACAATACATTCAATCAGTAATTAAATAAGCATGATTATTCAACTTCAGCCAGATATTTCCGAGGTTCAAAAGGAAAAATTGATTGCCAAAGTAAATGGCATTGGCTATAAAACTACCGAGGTCAAAACCCAGCTTGGAGACTACCTGATCGGTATAGGTAAAAATGATTTCGATATTCGAAAAATAGGCCAAATGGACGGAATCTCTGATATCCATGTAGTCTCAGATGAATATAAGTTGGTATCTAAGAAGTGGAAAGCAAAGCCGACTTCGGTTGATTTGGGAGACAATGTCTTTATCAAAGACGGTGAAATGGCGATAATCACAGGTCCATGCTCCATCGAATCTGAGGAGCAAATCCGAAAAGTGGTTCAACACTGCGTAGATAATGACATCAAGATGATGCGTGGAGGTGTGTTCAAACCTAGAAGTTCTCCCTATGCTTTTCGTGGCTTGGGCCTAGAGGGATTGAAACTTTGGTACGATATCGCTTCTGCAGCAGGGATCAAGATCGTCACGGAAGTGATGCAAACTTCTCAGATCGAAGAAATGTACCCATATGTGGATGTTTATCAGGTAGGCGCTCGGAATTCTCAAAACTTCAATTTGCTAGATGAATTAGGAAAAGTAGACAAGGCCGTGATGATCAAGCGAGGAATTTCTGGTACGATTGAGGAATTGCTTCAATCTGCTGAGTATGTTTTTTCCGGTGGAAATGAAAAACTGATTCTTTGTGAGCGTGGTATTCGTACATATGAGCGTGCCTCAAGAAATACCTTGGATCTAAATGCCATTCCGATTCTAAAGGCTAAATCTCACTTGCCGGTAATTGTGGATCCTTCCCACGGAATAGGAATACGAGAGTATGTTCCTCAAATGGCGCTTTCAGGAGTGATGGCCGGAGCGGACGGGATTATTTATGAATCTCACGAGATTCCTGAGAAAGCCTATTCTGATGGACAACAAACTTTAGACTTTGCACAAAGTGCTCGATTGGCAGCTTGGATCAAGCAGAGTTTTGCTATGAGAAAGAATTTCGACCTTTTGTAAAATACCTTTGTCCATTGTAGTTTGTCTTTGTACTTTAGTAGCATGAATCCAACGCCAAGAACATTTGTACATCATTCTCACTACCGTCTTCAATGAAGGAGTAGGGATGATTATGGCTTTTTGGCTGCAAATAATAAGACCTATTCCAATCCGGAATAGGTCTTTTGTTTTAGTCTTGAAAAGCTTTTCGAAGCAAAAAAGAACAGATCATTAGTAAAAGAGTTAGCTAGATATAAACCCAACTAAAATGAATAGTAAACCAAAAGACTGGGTATTTTCCGACCCGAGATTGAAGAAACTGAGGCAGGACTATGCTGCATATACACCTGAAGACTTCAAAGTCTGGAAGATTCTCTTCGAGCGACAGATGCCAAACCTTCCTAAAGCCGCTTGTAAGGCCTATTTGGAAGGAGTAGAATTGGTGAAGTTTAATGCAGAAGAGATTGCCAATTTTGAAAAATTGAATAAGATCCTGGCTGAGACAACTGGTTGGGAAGTGCAGGTAGTTCCTGGGTTGATTGACGATGATTTGTTTTTCGGGCTGTTGAATAACAAGCGCTTTCCTTCATCTACCTGGTTGCGGAAAATGGAGCAATTGGATTACTTGGAAGAGCCAGATATGTTTCACGATGCTTTTGCTCATATGCCGCTCCTGACGAATCCGCATTATACCGGTTTCTTGGAGAAAATATCAGGCATCGCATTAAAGCATATCAAGGATCC
>JAHEBE010000332.1 GCA_024642365.1 Algoriphagus sp. | reverse complement strand
GGGTCCTTCCTTTCAGCTCTTAAAAGAAAAATGCGAGAATATTCCTTAGCATCAAGGTGCTTTGTCATCCATGCTAAAAATGAACCAAAAGAATATCAGGAGCATCAAAATTTAAACCCAATTAACTATGAAATACCAGGTTCACAAGCTTGAAGTAAACAGTGATACGATGCAGGAGAAATTAGACCAATTTCTCAATCGACTGGGTGGAGAAGTCGTATCAATCATCCCCAATGTAAAGCCAAGCCTAATGATTTTGGGAGGCACCGCCAAAGTCGATTTTCTTTTGATTGTCGAAAGGATCAGGATAGATTGATTTTTGCGAGAATTGATTATTAGCCTTCAAAATCCTTTTCTATTGTAACTGGAAAAATCTTAACCTATCTCCCATCCTAAAATAATTTGACCTGAGAAAGCCCATTGGGTGCTTGCACAGAAAATTGAAGGAAAAAATCTGTTCCATCTAAAACTGTCAGCTCACTTTCCATGCTCTCGATAAAGATCAAATTATTTGTGGTAAATGAATCTTTGTCTTGGCAACCTATAAGCAAGCTGACAGTAATCAAAATGGTTATTAAATAAGAAGTCGGATTTTTTATGTTTTCAACTTTCATCTTTCCAGACTCCTAGTTTCAAAATCGAGTTATTTCACTGGCTTCAAGCCATTAGCATACACAAAATATCCTAACTCATAGCCCTTTTCTTCTCCAACATTTATCGCATTTCTGAAATGAAAGCCAATATAAATTCTCGAAAGTGAGTTTTCTCGAACTGCCTCATCAATAGAATTAAAGCTCCGCGTACCGCCCACATATCCACTTGTGGTCTCGAAAGGGATTTCAGATTTTCTTAAAAAAGCAATTAATACTCCGCCGGCAGCTGATCCAGACATGGCATGAGCTGATGGATATTCTCCCACTGGCGGTGTGACAATAGCAGGAGTCCATGCCAAATCACCTTGGGTATCATCATTCCCATCGACATCTCCTTGACGAACGGCTGTGATCGGTCTCCAGTAATTGAAGTGAATCTTTGAGTCGAAAACAGCAATGTAGGCATCTGCAATAGCGATATGCATCAAGGCAAAAAGCCTTGCCACTTCCCAGGCATTGTAGTATTTATTATTGTTTATCAGAACTTCTCTTCCTACGCTGTTCCATCCTCTACTGGAATTTTCCGCCCAAAAAATCCCCAAGGAACGTTGGTCTGCAGTTACCTGAACACTATTTATGGCACCCAAATTTTTCACTTCGTTGAAGTCAGTTGTATAAGCTGGAGAATTAATCTGATAGGGAGCGCCAGGCCGAAATTGGTCACTGCTATTAATGACCCAAGTTTGTTGCAAATGAAATCCAGCCAATGCATAATTTAAAGGTGGTAAATACTTATAGACACCTGGCTGGGTCCCAGAAGCTGGCGTAGGATTGTAACCAGTCAATGGGAGATAAGGAAGGTCCGTTTGTCTTTTTGCCAGGACGGCCTGAGCTACAGCTTTTCCTAGCGCAATTCCTCTCTCTTTTTTGTCTCCATCCTTTACCTCGCTCATTGTCGCAGCGTATAAGCTGTCAATGGAAGGCTTTTGCGGAGCGCCAATTGCAATCAAAGTTTCATAAACAGCTTGAATTAGAGTGGCGTTTGGGTCTGCTTTTTTATCCACTGTAGTAGAAGCATAGGTCGAATATTTTGGATCTACCGAATTCAAAGCATCGTGCATGGCGACATGGTAAATTGCAAACCATCTCGAAATAAGCGGAGGGGAAAAGCCCTGACCTAAAGGAAAAGTATAGGATTTTTCAATTTGCTTATTCCATTTTAGAAGAATCAAGGGAGAATCTTTTAAATTTTCCCCTTGGCTCCAATTCATATTAGTCCGAAAAGGAACCGATTGGAACTCAGGCATACAGCTGATCAAAAAGGTGTATCCGATCAGCCCAAATGTAAGACTCCAAAAAAACAAGGATTTTGGAAATCGCTTCAAATTAACTTTCAATGATTTTTTCATGGTTTTGGTGTTTGGATGAAACAATACTTATAAAGCCAAAAATTTAAATTCACGAGCCTTTCATGAACGAAACCATTTCTGGTTTATCAAAATTGGATTTAATAAAGTGGTAGTTGGTGGTAAAAAAGCGACAACTTAAATGGTACTAGTATTGAAAAAAACTTTACCGAAGCCCTAAAACTCTATCTGGCCCTTTCTCATCAGCCATCCAAAGTTGATTGGGAGTATACCCGGTAAAAAACTTAAACTCCTTTGACATATGCTGGTAATCCTCATAATTACTGGCGGCTGCTACATCCATCCAGGTTAAATTCGGATTTCTGGATTTAAAAATACAGCTCCGTGTAAATCGATTAATTCGAATAATCGTTTTTGGACTCACCCCAAAATAATCATTAGATAATCGCTCCAATTGTCGAATAGATAAACAAGCCTGATCCGCCAAATAATCAACTTTTTTTAAGTTTGCAGCTTGAACCAAAAGCGGGAACACTCTATCAAAAACACTATTTCCGATAGACTCATTTTTATGCAATAATTGAATCAGAAAATGATCAATTATGCGAATCATTTCCTCATAACTATTTGCTTCCCCAAGTTTTTCATCAATTTCTCGAGTTTCTTGAGGAAACACGAGTTCCATCTCCACGCTTTTATCCGTCAATTCATAAAATGGAATTCCTGTAAGCTTAAACAATGCTCCCGGGTAAAAAGGAACTTGAATCAGAAGAAAATTAGGAGACACTACTCGGTGGGAAAGTTGAGTAGACTGTCCGATCAAACAAGTCTTACTTCGAATGGATTGCTGTTGGTCTTTTTGAAAAACCACCTCAAATCCACGGATGTAAAAATTCAAATACTGTTCATCCCTCGGGGGAAAGGCCTTAGCGGGGATTTTTGCATTTTTTGGAAACTCAAAATGCCTCAAGTGATAGGTTTTCACATATCTTTTTAATTCAGTCGAAGGCTCAAAGTTTTTAAAAATCATATTTTAAAAAATTTATTGCTAAAAAACTGCTGATCAGCTTATTAAAAATAAACTGTTTTTCAATAAAAACAATACTGGTTGACTTTTTTTAAATCCTCCTATTGAAATAGATCTAAATCAGATCTATGTTTAGGCTGATCAATTTGACAAGTAAATTCTAAAGAGTTTGAGAAAATTAATTAGATTAGACTCTGCAGAATATTGCTTTTCTGGCCTTAAAAAATTGATAAGGAAGTGGAATTCAAGCCATGTCTGAATCACTTTTGTTCGTATTTAAATTAATTTTTTTCTAATTTCTAATCAATGAAACAGCTTCATTCTTTACTTCGGACAACTCTGATTTTTCCTATCCTACTTCATCTCGGTTGCAAACAGATTTCAAATGATGACTCAACCACTGAAAACCTGTCGATTGAGTCGTTTGAAAGGGCAAGCTTAACGGATGTAGGATTAGATAGT
>JAHEBE010000057.1:5072-12967 GCA_024642365.1 Algoriphagus sp. | reverse complement strand
GTAGTTGCTTGGGCAGGTTCCATCGCTATGACAAAGATATGCGTTTGGGACTCGTTTAATTTATATGGGGAATTTGCAAGTTCAAATGACTTGTCCTCAGCAATATTTGCATCTGCATCCACTGCCAAAGAATCACTTTCAACATTTGTTTGGGTATTCCTAGCTGCTAGTTCCTCAGCAGATAGTAATGGAGTAAGCATATTCTTTGCCAATTCTTTCAAATCAGAATCCTGTGTATTCTGAATATAGCTTTCAAGACGTTCTCGGTAGAGTTGGCGGGATTCAGTTTTTCCAGTTACCATGACATCCAAAAGTAGTAAGCGCTCTGTATTTCTAGTAAGCGGATATTCTTCTAGGGTTGATTTGATGGTGGTTTTTGCTAAAGGGAAATTCCCATTATAATAAGCATCGTAAGCTATTTCATAGTTTTTTGAGGAAGCTAAATAGGCCATATTTCCACTTGCCGCATCGGGATTATTGACCGAGAAGGTATACTGAGATTCCGGGAATTCTCGATTTAATCGAGTGACATATTGCTGGTAGTTACCCGAGAGGTCCTTTTGGCCTAAGTAAAGAAGGTAATAGGCTTCAGGTTTCCGGTTTGAATTCGGGTAACGCCTCACCAACATTTCAAGATTGGATATGCTAGGGGGGACTTCTTGAAGATTGAAGTAGAGAAGTTTACCCAGTTCAAAATAGGACTCTTCCAATTGCCCATTAAGCTCGCTAATTGCCTCTTCTGAATTGGGGATTTGAGCTAATAAGGTTCCAAGATCAGGTATCTGATCTAGTGGGTTGTTCTCTTGATTTACAGAAGACGAATCTCTCGAAGTATTTTCAGAAATAGTAGGAGTAGCACTTTGAAAACTAGCGGCGCTTCTCCTCCAATTATCTTGTAGAGGCCTGTTTCCCCAAGTTCTTCTAAAATCTATAGCCCCTTGCTGCATCGCCACTCCATTGTCAAAATAAAAACTTGAGCCAGTCCCACGGTCGTTAAAAGCCAGAAGGTTATCAAAAATGCTAGTGCTTTTAGGTTTTTCGGCTGCTTGGGCCTCGGCAAGTAATCGTTCCTCCTCAGCTTTAATGAAGCTGTTTGCTACAAACTCTTGTTCTTCGGGAGTCATTTCAGCAAGTAGAAGCAAACTGTCGTTGGTTTGAATCCGCTCAAAGTGAAATACGTAATTGTCAAGTGAGGTTTTTTGTTCTTGAATCTGTATTGCAACAGGATCGCTCGGATTAATAAAAGTTAATGCTGAGTCTAGGTAATATTTGGTGGCGCGATAATCTTTGAACTCATCCAAGTTAATTTCTGCGAGCTTTTGGTAGATATATCCTTTGAGTCTCGGATTACTTCCTGGTTCCTTTGCTGCTTGGTGAAGTAAATCCAGAGTGAGTTGGGTATCGCCTTGCTTTTCTTCAAAAAGTGCCCGCTCATAGATTACCACGTCCTTCAAATCCTTGTTTTTCGGATCTTCATATAGGTCATCGTAGTAATTTCTAACGCGCTTTAAATCTTTACTTGCATTCAACTCCGCTACTTGCTGGGCATATAATTGGGAAAAAAAGCTAAGCTCATAAGGAGGATTTCCATCCAATGCTTTTTTATAATAGTCATAAGCCAATGCATCGAGTCCTTCTCGTTGATATCGCTGAGCAAGTATAAAGTTAATTCGAGACTCCTCTTTTTTATCAGACACATATTCTAATGCCTTGTCCAAAGCACCGATTACCCCATTTTTATCAGCTCTAGATTCATAATAATAGGCAAGTGTCCGGTAAAGTTCATAGCGGTTTTCTTCTGAAATTTTGGATTCCTTTGATAGGTAATCGATTGTAAAATTCGCCTTTTCAATTTCCCCGAGGTCCACATAAAGCCTTAAAAGTGTAATGACCGTTTGATGTCGAAGGTCATTTTCTTTAGAGTTTACATTGATGTATTTGAATGTGTTTTGAGAATCATCGAAATGCGATTGGTAATAATCAATTTTACCAAGGATGTAGTAACTATCATCTACCCATTTGCTGATTTTATGCCATTCTATCGCCTTTGAAGCTAGCTCCCTTGCAGATTGGAGCTTTTCGCCATTGCTTTGGATCGTAGCTGAATCTATTGGTATAAATACTGGCAGAACCTGCGTATAGTCTTCTTTGTAGTTTTTAAACACTTCTGCCTCTACCTCCTTCAACTTGACATCTGCGAGGTAATAGGCGTTATAATGTGCGGTAAGATTATGAAAAGTACGGTTAGTGAATGTATTGCGCTCCGAAGAGCAAGCCATTGCAAATAGCAATACGAGGAGTACTAACCTTGATTTTATTGACATGCAGATTTATTCCCAATTAAAGTACCAAAATAGGTTTTTTAAGCTTCTTATCGAACGAAAATCATGGATGATTATTTCTTCCTCTAGCAATCCCATATCTTAGGATCTGATAAAAATCCTAATTATCTCCATAAAATGGCAAACCGAGAACCTAAAAAAGAAGATTTTGAAACTCCTGTATATGTAAAGTACATCGGGCTTTCCTTTCAGCTGTTTGGAGTGATTGGAGCTGGAACATGGTTTGGATGGTGGCTCCAGCAAAAAAGTGATCTTAAATTTCCTGTATGGTTACTACTCTTCTCATTTTTGTCTGTGGGGATAGCCTTTTATCAGCTTTGGATTTCCATCAAACAGGACCCGAAATAAAATTTTAATTCCATCATTTAACTTAGTGCTTAACTAGTATGACTTTGCTGAAAAATATTCATTTCAAATTTGCCCTGTTGACGCTATTTATAGGGGTTTTAATATTGATTTTAGATTTTTTGTTTCCTGCAATTATTCATTCCAAAATCTGGAATATTTTCATTTTTCTATCAGTTTTTTCTTTTTTTATCGGACTTTTGAATGGCTTTCTCTTAAAATCCTTTGGAGAAAATTTCTTTCAGATCATGGTTTTGGCAATGATTCTTAGATTCATCGGCACTTTAATCTTTATAGGAATTGCCGTTTGGCCTGCTTTGGAAAATATTATTCTGTTTATAGCAGATTTCTTTATTATTTTTTTGTTCTACTTAGTTTTTGATATCTACGCCTTTCTGTCTAACTTGCGGCCGATTTCGAAGTAGCCCTCAAATAATAGAGTTGATGACGCGTAAAATACTGGTACTAAGTCTTTTAATTTCAGCATTTTTGCTAGGTTTTACTGGCAATATTCAAGCTGCAGGTGGTGAAGAGGATAAGACGAGCTTCATTATGCACCACGTAAAGGACTCACATGAGTGGCATTTCGCTACTTTTGGACATACTCACGTCACTTTGCCATTGCCTGTGATTATCTATTCAGGGGATCGCGGATTAGAATTTTTTAGCTCATCTGATTTTCAAAATCATGAGACCCATTTATTTGGAGAAGAGTATGCTCACGAAGGGTATTTCATTGATGAACATGATCATTTAGGTCGAGTTGATGGTGCTAGCTTTCTTGAGCTTTCCATCACCAAAAATGTGGTGATGTTATTTATAGTGCTCATTTTCGTTGGATGGGTTTCTCTTGCAGCAGCTAGGCATTATAAAAAACACGGCGCTGTAGCTCCCAAAGGTGCAGCAGCTATCATTGAGCCAATCGTAATTTTCGTAAGAGATGAGATTGCTAAAAAGTCAATTGGTCCACAGTACAAGCGTTTTGTTCCGTATTTGATTTCCCTATTCTTATTTGTTTGGTTTGGTAATTTATTGGGATTGATCCCAGGGGCAGCCAACATGACTGGAAATATTGCAGTTACTATGGTGCTTGCAGTATTAACTTTCATTATCACCAATGTAAATGGGAATAAAGATTACTGGAAACACGTATTTATGACTCCTGGCGTACCGCCTTTGATGTTGTTGATCATTGTGCCTGTTGAAATCATTGGATTGTTTACCAAGCCTTTCGCCTTAATGGTCCGACTATTTGTCGCGATTACTGCAGGGCACATTGTAATCCTAGGCTTCATTGCCTTGGCATTTATCTTTGAATCGTATACCATCGGTATTGCAAGTACCTTGATGGTTACCTTTATAAATTTGATCGAACTATTAGTGGCAACTATTCAGGCTTATGTATTTACGCTGTTTTCAGCGATGTATATTGGTTCTGCAGTAGCTGAACACGCGCATGACGATCATCATTAAGTAGTAGGAATTTCTTTGTTCAATTATATAAATAAAATGTTATGTTAACTATTATCTTGTTGACTGCTGGTTACGCTCTAATGGGAGCTGGTATCGGTGCTGGTATTGTTGCGATTGGCGCAGGCCTAGGTATCGGTCGAATTGGTGGACAGGCTATGGAAGCTATTGCTCGCCAGCCTGAAGCTGCTGGAAAGATCCAGGGTGCAATGTTGATCATTGCTGCCTTGATCGAGGTGGTTTCCCTATTTGCCGCAGTTATCTGTTTGTTGATCGCCCTAAACATCGCGGGGATCGCATAATTAATTTGAAAAGGGATTGGCGCTAGGCCTTTCCCTTTTCTTTATTGAACAATCTGAAATAAACTATCAAACCATGGATTTAATCACACCAGGTACCGGTCTTATTTTCTGGCAATTATTTGGCTTTTTAGGCCTTCTTTTCATTCTGATCAAGTTTGCATGGAAGCCAATGTTGGACGCTCTTGAAGAAAGAGAAAGCAGCATTGAAAACGCATTGAAAGCAGCTGAAACTGCTCGAAATGAAATGGCTAACTTGAAGGCTGAAAACGAAAAACTACTGACTGAAGCTCGTTTGGAGCGTGATGTCATTTTAAAGAAGGCACAAGAGGCTTCTGTTAAAATGATTGAAGACGCGAAGGAAGATGCGACGAAAGTTGGTGCGCAAATGATTGCTAATGCAAAGGCAGTGATTGAAACTGAGAAGAAAGCTGCTTTGGCTGATGTTAAGAGCCAAGTCGCTGCCCTTTCGCTTGAAATTACAGAGAAATTATTGAGAAAGAATCTATCAAATGATAAGGCTCAGAAAGAGCTTGTTG
This sequence comes from Algoriphagus sp., assembly GCA_024642365.1. Classification (GTDB taxonomy): domain Bacteria; phylum Bacteroidota; class Bacteroidia; order Cytophagales; family Cyclobacteriaceae; genus Algoriphagus. Next base: position 7,972 of record JAHEBE010000057.1, on the reverse strand, counting down.
ATGGATTTGTGAATGAACTTAAGCTTAATTAATCCGACTCCATGTCAACTCATAGAGTAGCCCACAGGTACGCAAAATCCATTATTGAGCTTTCCCAGGAAAAGGGAATCCTTGAGGAGGTGCATGCTGATTTTGTCAAGCTGTCTACCATGGCAAAAGGAAATCGGGATCTTGTACTTTTGCTCAATAACCCTATTATTTCTTCCGAGAAAAAATTAAAAGTACTCAATGCCCTTTATGCTACAGGAGCACAGAAGATGACACTTACTTTTTTTGAGATTGTCTCAAGAAAAGGAAGAGAAAATATTTTGGTAGAAGTAGCAAAGGAATTTGAAAATCAATACAATAGTATCAAATCAATCCAAGTTGCTGAATTGACTACAACATTTGCCATCGATGATAATTTGCGCAAGCAATTGTTAGCGGTTGTAAAGGAGATTTCTGGAAAAAATTCAGTTCAGCTAGTTGAAAAAATAAATCCTGAACTTATCGGCGGTTACATTTTGAAAGTAAACGACCGACAGCTCGATGAATCGTTAAGCTCTAAGCTTCGAATTTTGAAAGCACAATTCAGTGAGAATCATTACGAAAGTAAAATCTAATTAAAAAGCATTAATCTACGATATCATGGCAGAAGTAAGACCAGATGAAGTTTCGGCAATCTTAAGAGAGCAACTCTCAGGAACAAGAACATCGGCGGAACTAGAAGAGGTGGGTACAGTCCTTCAAGTGGGGGATGGTGTAGCACGTATCTATGGACTTTCTAAGGCGCAAGCCGGTGAATTGCTCGAATTTGACAATGGACTTAAAGCAATGGTTCTAAACCTTGAAGAGGACAATGTCGGTGCGGTGCTTTTTGGCGATTCAAAAGAAATCAAAGAAGGTGATACTGTAAAGAGAACCAAGAAAATTGCTTCCATCAGAGTAGGTGAAGGAATGCTTGGACGAGTAGTGGATACCTTAGGTAATCCAATTGACGGAAAAGGCCCAATTGCTGGTGACCTTTATGAGATGCCGCTAGAGCGAAAAGCTCCAGGTGTAATCTACCGTCAGCCAGTAACCGAGCCTCTTCAGACTGGTATCAAATCTATTGATGCAATGATTCCAATTGGTCGTGGCCAACGAGAGCTTGTAATTGGTGATCGTCAGACTGGTAAAACTGCCGTTGTAATTGATGCGATAATCAACCAAAAAGAATTTTACGATAAAGGTGAGCCTGTATTCTGTATCTATGTAGCAATCGGGCAGAAAGCTTCTACCGTAGCTAACGTAGTAGCAGCTCTTGAAAAAGGCGGTGCACTTCCTTATACAGTTGTTGTAGCTGCTTCGGCTGCAGATCCTGCTCCTATGCAGTTCTTTGCTCCATTTACTGGTGCAGCGATTGGTGAATTTTTCCGAGATACCGGTCGTCCTGCTTTGGTGGTTTATGATGATCTTTCTAAGCAAGCAGTAGCTTATCGTGAGGTTTCCCTTCTTTTGAGAAGACCTCCGGGACGTGAAGCTTATCCAGGTGACGTATTTTACCTTCACTCAAGATTGCTTGAGCGTGCTGCAAAAATCAACAAGTCGGATACCATCGCTCAGCAGATGAACGATCTTCCTGATTCTTTGAGACCATTGGTGAAAGGTGGCGGTTCATTAACTGCACTTCCTATCATTGAAACTCAAGCAGGTGACGTTTCAGCTTATATTCCTACAAACGTGATTTCCATTACAGATGGTCAAATCTTCTTGGAGACCAACTTGTTTAACTCTGGTATTCGTCCAGCGATCAACGTGGGTATCTCCGTATCACGAGTAGGAGGTAATGCACAGATCAAAGCAATGAAGAAAGTAGCGGGTACCTTGAAGCTTGATCAAGCTCAGTTCCGTGAGTTGGAAGCATTCTCTAAGTTTGGTTCTGACCTTGATGCTACTACTAAGCGAACTATTGAGCGAGGTAGAAGAAATCAAGAGATCTTGAAACAACCTCAATATTCTCCAGTTTCTGTAGCCAACCAAGTTGCAATCATTTATGCTTCTACAAAAGGTCTGATGGACTCTGTTCCAGTAGAAAAAGCAAGAGCATTTGAGAAAGAATTCTACACGCTTTTGGCGTCAACTTATCCTGAAGCATTGACATTGATCCTGAAAGGTGATATCGATGGAGCTGGAAAGATTTTGGCAACAGCAGCTGCTGAATTGGCACCTAAATACGCGAAATAATTGAAATGAATCCGGGAGGTTAATCCCTTCCGGTTTTTTTATACCAAGTACAACCCATTCAAGATGGCTAACCTTAAGGAAGTAAAGCAACGGATCACCTCAGTAGTCTCTACGCAACAGATTACCAAGGCCATGAAAATGGTTTCCGCAGCCAAACTCAGAAGAGCCCAGGACAAAATCACGCAGATGCGTCCTTACTCTCAGAAGTTGACTCAAATCCTGAATAATGTATCTGCCGCTTCAGAAGGAGCAGCTGATATCGTCTATGCTGAAAAGCGTGAGGTTAACAAGGTTCTGATCGTTCCGGTAACTTCCGACAAAGGACTTTGTGGAGCTTTCAATTCAAACATCATCAAAGCATGTAATGCTTCCATTGCCGGCCAATTTGCTGGGAAAGAAATAACAATTCTTCCTTTAGGAAAGAAAGCCTATGAGTCTTTCAAAAAACGTGATTTCGCAGTTATCCCTGATTTCTATCAAGTATTTGGAGATCTTTCTTTTGACAATGTAAGAGCAGCTGCAGAGCATGCGATGAATGCATTTTTGGAAGGAGAATATGATCAGGTGGTTTTGGTTTTCAACGAATTCAAAAATGTAGCTACCCAAGTCGTTCAGACTGAGCAGTTCTTGCCAATGGCAAATGAAAGTTCTGAAGAAGAAAAAACGGCAGAAGCAGATTACATTTTGGAGCCTTC
>JAHEBE010000057.1:0-4972 GCA_024642365.1 Algoriphagus sp. | reverse complement strand
ATAATTGTGCTTGCTGATGATTTAGGTTATGGTGATGTCGGTGCATTTAATCCTGAAAGTAAAATCAAAACACCACATTTGGATCAGTTGGCAAAAGAAGGGATGATCTTTACTGACGCACATACTACTTCTGCTGTTTGCACTCCCACTCGCTACGCATTGCTTACCGGTCGCTATAATTGGCGCACTCGACTCAAAGAAGGCGTACTTACAGGAAAGTCTAAGGCATTAATAGCAGCAGACCGTACTACGCTAGGAACTATGCTTCAAGAATCAGGCTATCATACTGCGTTTATTGGCAAGTGGCATTTGGGGATGGATTGGAGTTTGAAAGCTGGGGAATCTTTTGCCGATAATGGATGGAATCCGGAGGATTATAATCAGCTGGATTTTACAAAACCAATTGCAAATGGACCCGGTACGCGCGGATTTGACTATTCCCTGGCATTGCCCGCTTCCCTGGATATTGCGCCATATGTCTATGTTGAAAACAACGTAATCACTAGCGTTCCGACCAAAGAGACCATTGATGAAGGGGAATATTCCTGGTGGCGAAAAGGTCCGACAAGCGACGATTTTATTCACGAAAAGACTACCCCATTATTTTTTGAGAAGAGTTTTGAATACATCCAAAAGCAGGCTGAATCTGAGAAACCTTTTTTCCTGTATTTAGCATTGCCCTCACCTCATACACCCATATTACCAACTGCGGATTGGCAAGGGAAAAGTGGCATGCTTCCCTATGCTGATTTTACCATGATGATCGATGATTATATGGGGAAATTGAATCAATTACTTAAGGATGCCGGAATTGCTGAAAACACCTTGGTGATTTTCACTAGTGATAATGGATGCTCCACAGCGGCAGGATTTGATAAAATGGTGGAAATGGGACATCATCCAAGTGGGATTTTCAGAGGACATAAAGCGGACATTTACGAAGGAGGACATCGCGTGCCTACAATTTTCAAGTGGCCTCGAAAGATCAAACCAGGAACAAATCAGGCTGTGACGATTTCCCAAACAGATTTCATGGCCACGTTTGCTGAGTTGGTGGGGTATTCACTTAAAGAAAATGAAGGTGAGGATAGCTTTAGCTTGTTAGCATTATTAGAAGGAAGTGCATCACCGATAAGGGAAGAAGCCGGGACTATTTTCCACTCGGTCAATGGGACTTTTGCTATTCGAAAGGGGGACTGGAAATTGATTACGGCGAAAGGCTCTGGTGGTTGGAGTTTTCCTAGACCAGGTGATCCTGCTGAAGCGGGTCTGCCTGAAATGCAATTATACAATTTGAAAAGTGATCCGGGAGAAACTCAAAACCTGTTTTTGGAACAAAAGGAAAAAGCAGAAGAGCTTCGTCAGCTATTACAAAAGTCAATTACGGAAGGTAGAACCAGGCCAGGAATTCCTCAAACAAACGATTCCTATGAAGGCGATTGGAAACAGACTTGGTTTTTTAACGAATGAGAAAAGCCCTGATTCCGCTGGATAAACCAGGGCTTTGATTGATTCTGAAGAATTATAATCTAATCGCTCGAGCAATCACACTAGCCATAATCCCCAATCCCTCTGTGTTTGGGTGTACACCATCTGGAAGCAAATCTTCTTTTCCTTTGAAAGGGCTAAATAGATCGATCAGCTCTGAACCACTTTCATCTGCGATGTCAATCAGCATCAGTCTTTGCTCGTTGTTCATTACATCAGGAGTGATTCCAAAATTAACTCTCGTCACCGGAACCGGAAGAATCACATAAACCTTTCCATCGACGGGCATAGTTTTTTTAAACTCCGCTATCATGTCCAAATAGTCTTGACGGAACTCAGAAGCATATTGCCAATTTTGTGGCTTGGAGTCGTTCGTTCCAAGCATAATGATCAATACATCGGGGGCAAAATCTTTTACCTGCTGAAACTGTGGTTCATTCCAATAAGGGTAGTCGCCTTTGCGCAACATAGTCCGTCCGCTTACTCCAAAATTTCCGACTTGGTAGGCATCGCCAAGTAGGGCCTGCATCTGAAGCGGGTAGCTATTGGGATTGTCTCGGCCAGGCCCTTGGGTAATGCTATTGCCTACGCATGCGACTTTTATAGGGTCTTGAGCATAGGAAAAAATGGTAATCAGAAATAAACCGAAGGTAAGTTTTAATGATTTCATGGCTATTTTTAAGGTTTATGGATTTAAGGATAAGCTTCCAATTTGATAGGAAATTCGATCAAACTAGCAAAAAAATTCCTAAGTTCAACCTCCGATTCTATGAGCAGGCTTCGCTCTTAAATTACTGTTGATGCAACTATTAGGAAAATTCTACCAACGTGTTTCTTGGCTTTCAATTGATGTAGTTCTTGGTGCTTTGGCAGGGCTATTGTTTTTTTCGAAGCTGCTACGTGTTGAGCTGGAATGGCAAGTTTTTGTGCTTCTGGGATTGGCTGTTTGGAGTATTTATACCGCAGATCATTTGGTTGATAGCCGAAAAAAACGTGCAAGTGATCTTTCTCCAAGACACTTTTTTCATTTGAAATATAAAAAGGGTTTGGGTATAGGCTTAATCTTAGTTTTCATAGGGGGGATATATTTGGCATATACTTCTTTTGGGTTTACAAAGGAATTGATTTGGAGTGTAGTTTTGGGAACATTGATTTCAGCAAGCATGCTTCTGATTCGACTAGCAGGTAAAAGAATGGCTTGGGCTAAAGAACTCAGCATCGCACTTTTTTATGTTATTGGGATTGCTTGGATTCCTTTATTGCGTGTAGCAGCGGTTGATTTGACCTGGGAAGTTTGGGTTTTCCTAGCGGGTTATAGCTTACTTGCTTGGATCAATCTGTTGATGCTTTCGCAACTCGATCGGAATCAAGACCAGCTTTCAGGATTTCATTCTACTGCGATGTTGTTATCAGTAGCCAGTTTTATTGAATTAATCCGCAGACTTTGTTTCCTTCTTTTTTTGATAGGGTTGGGATCTTTTATTCTTTTCCCGTCCTTTTATAGACCATTTTCCTGCATGATCCTTTTAATGGGATTGATTCATTATTTAACTTTTTTCAATCCTAGTCTTTCTGTGGAACAAGTTCGAATGCGAACCGAAGCCGCCTTTATGCTTCCTGTCTTATTGTATTTCTTGTAATCGAGTGAAAGATCGTTACGCCAACATCGCACCATTTTATTCAGCTTTGGCGAGATCAGTTTTTGGCAATGTGCTAACAGACGTAAAGACAGCAGGAGCTTCAAGCCTAAACCAGAAACGAATTTTGATTATAGGTGGAGGAGATGGGTTGGATTATTCGAGTTTTCAATCAGATCTCTCAGGAGAATATTGGGAGCTTTCGGATGCTATGCTCCTTAAGGCGAAAAAAAATCTTGATAAAAGCAAGCTTGAATTTCATTTGGGAAATTTTCAGTCAAATCCTCAAAATCTCTTCGATGAGGTTTGGCTCCATTTTGTGCTGGATACATTTACAGATGAAAAACTCAAAGATTTTTTAACGGATTTAAAAAAATCGCTAAAGCCTTTCTCAAGCCTCTATGTTGCGGATTTTTTTGCACCAACAACTTCTACACAGCGAGTCGTTCAGTTTTTCATGCTGAAGTTTTTTCAGATTTTCACAGCGCACGAACGTTCTGATTTACCAGCATTGGATTCCACTCTAGAGGAGCAGGGCTTCAAAAAAACAATCGAAATATCAAGAAAGGGAGGCTGGATACGCGGTCAAATTTGGAATTATACTTTCAATTAATCTTTCGGATTATCCCTTCAATCATCGAATTAAAATATTCCCCATTTCCTGGACCATACCAATTCATTTCTCTGACTTCATGAAACTGTTTATCATAGAGATGATCTGGAGTGATGTACCCGATATAGCCGCCGTTGAAAGTAGTGATAATCAGATTTAATCCATTTTCCCGGGCAAGCTTATCCCAGTTTTCATAAAATACTCCTGAAAGTTCTCCTGATGAAGCTATAAACAGAATGTTGCCGACCATGGTAATGTCGAGGTGAGGATTAGTGTCTCCTAATAGATAATTAAATAACCAAGGCCGAATTCGAAGCTGATCTGAAATCCGAAGGTGTGGTTCTCGAAGTGATAAATTCAATCTTCCAAAAGCCAATGTTTTTCGATTCACAGTTGAAAATTGAGTCATGTGAATGCGAATCGTTGAGTCTAAAGCTTGTGCATAGTCGGCTACCAGCTCAGGAGTATTTCCAAAGGAAAGTGGGCGATGACTTCCAACAGTGCCGGCAGCAAAAAGTGCAAAAGCATACTCATTTGTTTCCAAAGCTTCCATTAGGTAGAAAGGATAGTCTCCAGATAGGCCCATAAATTTGGAACTCATGGTCGTAGCATGCGCTGAATAAGTCAATAAAGTTGCTTTTACTCCATTGGGTCGAGTAAGAATCAACTGTCTTACATAGGGGTCTATTGGATCTTCTTTTATAAAGCGATTTTGGACAAATGCCCCAGCGTCTGATTTTCGAAAGGAAATAGAAACAGAATCCTGCGATGCTAAAGCTTTCTGAAGTGCCTCAATACTTTTTGTAGCCATTAGGTCAACAATTTCTTGATCATATCCTCCAAAAGCCAGTTCGCCTAATGGGCCAGGCATATAGCCGCCCATTCCAGAATGGGTGTGCGTGGCCGTGAAGTTTAATTGATCGATGGGTAGATTTGCTTTGTTGACTGCCGCTTGAATCGCTTTGGCCAGTACAGGGTGGACGATCAGCAGCTCGAAATTCAGCCAGGCAAGCTGAGTATTTCCATTGCTTAATGTTAAAGCTTTTACAAAACTGCTGTCTTGGACAAATTCATAAGGTCCCCGAGGAGCATAGCCCACTAGTTCTGCAGCTTGTGGAGGAGTCATATTTGCTTTACCCCATCCTGCCAGCCAAGCTTCACCTTCGATTTTTTTCAGTGGTAAAGAGTCCAGTCTAGCTAAGGTCTCAGCATAAAATTTTTGTTCTTGAATAGG
>JAHEBE010000056.1 GCA_024642365.1 Algoriphagus sp. | reverse complement strand
ATCAGCTTTGCAATCATGGAGTCATAATTTGGTGGAATCACGTACCCTGCATAGACATGAGAATCGACTCTTACGCCTCTTCCGCCAGGAATATGGAGGTTTTGAATTTTCCCAGGACTTGGTCTGAAACCGTTAGCCGGATCTTCCGCATTAATTCTACATTCCATAGCATAAAGCTTAGGATAATAGTTTCTACCGCTGATAGGTTCTCCTGCTGCGACTTTTATTTGCTCTTTGATTAGGTCAAAATCTGTGACTTCTTCTGTGATGGGATGCTCTACTTGAATTCGAGTGTTCATCTCCATGAAATAGAAGTTTCTGTTTTTGTCCACCAAAAACTCAATGGTTCCAGCTCCTTCATATTTGATTGCTTCTGCACCTTTAATCGCAGCAGCACCCATAGCTTCTCGAAGCTCATCAGTGATAAAAGGGGAAGGGGTTTCTTCCACCAACTTTTGGTGTCTTCGTTGGATAGAGCAATCTCTTTCTGAAAGGTGACACGCTTTCCCAGTGCTGTCTCCGATCACTTGAATCTCAATATGCCGTGGTTCTTCGACAAATTTTTCAAGGTAGAGTCCATCATTTCCAAAAGCTGCACCGGATTCCATTCGTGCGTCATCCCATGCCTTCTTGAATTCTTTCTCTTCCCGTACGATTCTCATTCCTCTTCCACCGCCGCCCGCAGTTGCTTTCAAAATCACAGGATAGCCCATGGTTTTAGCGATCTTAACGCCTTCCTCAATAGAGGATAAAAGTCCTTCTGATCCAGGAATCGTAGGTACGCCTGCAGTTTTCATGGTTGCTTTGGCAGTAGCCTTATCACCCATTTTATCAATCATATCGGCGCTAGCACCGATAAATTTGATTCCGTATTCTTCACAGATTTTAGAGAATTCAGCATTCTCCGAAAGAAATCCATAACCTGGATGGATTGCATCAGCATTGGTGATTTCTGCTGCGGCGATAATTCTGGGAATATTTAGGTATGACTCCTTACTCGGAGCTGGTCCAATACAAACAGCTTCATCTGCAAATCTCACATGTAAACTGTCCTTATCAGCTGTTGAATAGACTGCTACAGTTTTGATCCCCATTTCTTTACAGGTCCGGATGATTCTTAGCGCAATCTCGCCTCTATTGGCAATTAATATTTTTGAAAACACGATATGCTATTTAAAATTGAAAATTAACCTGCTGGATCTACCAAGAACAAAGGTTGATCATACTCAACTGGAGTAGCATTGTTCACTAAGATTTTTACAATCTTTCCAGAGATTTCAGATTCGATTTCATTAAACAATTTCATCGCCTCAATGATACAAACCGTTTTTCCAGCTGAAATAGAGTCACCTTCAGTGACAAAAGAAGGTGATTCAGGATTTGGAGTCAAATAGAATGTACCAATCATTGGGGATTTTATTTCAACCAAGTTTGAAGGAGTGGCCGCTGGTGTTGCAGCAGCTGCCGGTGCAGCAGGAGCCGCAGCAACTGGCTGGGCTGCAGGAGGAGCCAATGGTGCTGGAGCGCTTTCCACGTATCGGGTACCACCTTGGTCAGCATATTTTTTTATAGAAAGTTCAAATTCTTCAGTTTTTATTTTGACCTCAGCAAGGCCTGAATTTGAGATGTAATCAATTAATTCTTGAATCTCTTTTGCTTTCATAAGTTGGATTTTTTGATTGCGCTAGGCAAAATTTGATTGGGAAATAAACATTAAAGCCAAGTAATTTAATGAAATCACTTGGCTTTGCGAACTTATTTTACTCTTTCGGAGTAGGAACCGTCACGGGTATCCACTTTAATCATGATGTCTTGTTCAACGAATAAAGGCACCATTACGATTGCACCAGTTTCCAAAGTTGCTGGCTTTGAGGCATTCGTAGCAGTATCACCCTTAATTCCTGGCTCAGTATAGGTGATCATCAATTCTACAAAAGGAGGCAGTTCAACAGATAATGGTGTTTCTGTTTCATCATGAATCAGGATGTCAACGAACTGACCATCTTTCAATAAGTTGAATCGTTCAATTAATTTCTCCTCAATTGAGATTTGTTCGAAGGTGTTGGTGTCCATGAAATTGTAACCCAATTCATCCTTGTATAGGAATTGATGTGGTCTTTTTTCTACTCGGGCTGTTTCCACTTTCTCACCTGCATTGAAAGTTTTTTCTAGCGTTTTTCCACTTGTTAAACCCTTTAATTTGGTTCTTACAAATGCCGCTCCTTTTCCTGGCTTGACATGTTGAAATTCCACGATGGAAAAAATGTCATTATTCATTACCAGACAAAGTCCGTTTTTAAAATCTGCAGTACTTGCCATAGTTTATTATCTTAATGCTATTTAAATTATTTTGGGTCGTATGCCCACTTCAAGTAGACAGCTCCCCATGTGAAGCCACCACCAAAGGCTGCTAAAACAAGGTTATCTCCTTTTTTTAACTGCTTTTCATAATCCCAAAGACACAATGGGATAGTTGCTGCAGTGGTATTTCCATACTTTTCGATATTCATCATTACCTTTTCTGGGCCTACACCCATACGGTTTGCTGTGGCATCGATAATCCTTTTATTTGCTTGATGTGGCACTAACCAGGCAATATCATCACCAGTTAATCCATTTCTTTCCATTACTTGAGCACTGACGTCCGCCATGTTTGTAACTGCAAATTTGAATACAGTTGATCCCTCTTGGTAAGCGTAATGTTCTTTGGCCATAACGGTTTCCATAGTGGCTGGTCTTGCACTACCTCCTGCTTTCATATGCAAGTATGGTGCACCTGCTCCATCAGATTTTAGGATCGTATCCATGATGCCAAACTCTTCAGTCGTTGGTTCGAGTAAAACGGCTCCTGCACCATCTCCAAAAAGAATACAGGTAGTTCTGTCGGAGTAGTCTACAATTGCAGACATTTTATCAGCACCGACTACGATTACTTTTTTATGAGTTCCTGTTTGGATGTATTGGCTACCCATGTTTAGGGCAAAAAGAAATCCTGAACAAGCTGCCGCTACATCAAAGCTATAGCTGTTTTTTGCACCAACTTTATCTGAGATGATATTGGCAGTAGCTGGGAAAGGCATATCTGGAGTCACAGTGGCACAAATAATCAAATCTATGTCAAGGGGGTCAGTTCCAGTTTTTTCAAGTAAACCTTTTACAGCTGCTGCGCCTAAAACGGAAGTTCCTTGATTTTCACCTTTTAGAATTCGTCTTTCTTTAATTCCGGTCCTAGAAACAATCCATTCATCGTTCGTTTCTACCAGTTTTTCAAGTTCTTTATTGGTCAAGATGTAATCCGGAACATATCCCTGGATTCCGGTAATCATGGCTCTGATTTTGTCCATTTTGGAGGTTTTAGGTAAAATTGAATTCACAAATGATCCAATTTTTACTGGGTTTTAAGGAAAGTATTATATCCTGTTAGGAAGGCAAAAATATTACAATTGTCAGTCACCACCAAAACAATTTGGTAACAGTCCGATAATTAAAAATGATTTTTAATGCCTTTTCCCTTTTTCAAAAAAAAATCCACTCGATTAATTCGAGTGGATTTTATAGCTATTGAAAGCGTCGATTAGGCTAAAATTTCCTTTTCGATGATTACTTGTCCTTTGTAGTAAAGTTTACCATCCAACCAGAATGCTCTGTGTGGTAAATGCATTTCTCCAGTAGTTTGACACTTTGCTAGACCTGGTGCTTCTAACTTGTAGTGTGTTCTTCTTTTATCTCTTCTGGTTTTCGAGATTTTTCGTTTAGGATGTGCCATTTTATGCGTGGTTTATGATTGTTCCTTGTTTTTTAACTTTTTTAATAATTCCCATCTGGGATCTGTAATTTCTTCTTTCGGATCGTTTTCAGGTTCTGATTCTTCTTCATACTCTTCGAACTCCCCATCAATATAAGCGTAAACGCCTTCCGCCTCATTATCCTCTTCATCAAATTCAGTGCGATGATCAGGGTGAATCTTTTTTGCTGGCAAGCCTAACAAAATAAACTCATAAATAAATTGAGCGACGTTAATTTTAGGAGTGTCTCGGGTGATCATATAAACTTCTTCGTTTATTTCTTCCTCGACAGCACCATATTTGAAAATGAGCTTTTCATGGATTTCAAGCGGCTCGAAAAACTCCTCGAGGCTTCTATCACAGGTGAGTTTGACTTCTCCTGAAATATGAAAATGCATTTCAATAAGATTTGCTCCTTTGTCCATCAAGACCCGTACAGTCAAGTGGCCATCATCAAGGAGTTCGTTGTCTTCAAAGTGTTGGAAAAATTCTTTTCCAATTTTAAAGTCAATCTCGTGTTTACCTTCTAGGAACTTAATGACCTCAATATCAAATGTTCTTAAAAATTTCACGATACCTCCTCTCGATTTAAGAGCGCAAATTTAGGGAAATTTTATATAAGGATAAAAGAGAATTTGAAATAATCTTTGGTGAATACCTGAAAAGAACTTACCTCAAAGACTAATCTTCCTCTTCCTCAGGATGATGCTGACGAATTATATCAATTGCTAAATAGATCGCAGAACGCATAGAACCTTCATCTGCAATGTTTTTTCCAGCAATATTGTAAGCTGTTCCATGATCGGGGGAAGTTCTGATCACAGGTAAACCTGCCGTAAAATTAACACCAGAACTAAACGCCATCGTTTTGAAAGGAACTAATCCTTGGTCATGATACATGGCCAGTATCCCATCAAATTTGGTGTGGTGAGCCATTCCGAAAAATCCATCAGCTGGATAAGGACCAAAAACCATTTTATTTTGATCTTTCAATTCGCGGATTGCAGGCTTGATTATTTCTTCTTCCTCTTTTCCAAGCAAACCATCTTCTCCAGCATGTGGATTCAGTCCCAAAATTGCAATTTTTGGCTTGTCAATTCCAAAATCATCTTGTAGAGATTTTATTAACAAATCGGCCTTTTTTAGAATTAGATCCTTGGTGACAGCTGATGAAACTTTACTGATTGGAATATGACCAGTTACCAAACCAACTTTGAATTGTTCAGCAACCATTAACATTAAACTTTCTTTCTTTCCGACTGCATTAGTTATGAACTCTGTATGTCCCACAAAAGGCAATTCTTCGGAATTGATGTTGTTTTTATTAACTGGTGCTGTCACTAATCCTTGTATTCTACCTTCTTTTAAATCATCCACAGCCATTCGGAGTGCTTCTAATGCAAACTTGCCTGCTTCTTGGGTTTCAGCACCTGGAATGATTTCAGGACATTCTTCCATTACGTTGATCACATTAATTCGTCGATGCTGTACCTCATCAAGATTTCTTATTTGAGCAAAATTGAATTGCTCTTGATCTAACAATTTTTTGTAAAACGTCAGGGCTTTGCCATGTGCATAAATCACAGGAGTTACGGATTTATAAGTGCGGTTATCAGCAAGACTCTTCATGACTACTTCTATACTAATACCATTAATATCTCCGATACTAATCCCGATGATGGATCTTTTCTTTTTTTGGTTCATGCTGATTGGCTAAAAAGCTTGATTCGTTTGATTGATGCTAAAGTTCCGAGTTAGACCTTTAGGAATATTCCCTTAATTTTAGGCTGCAATTTATAAAAATTTATCAGAGCGGAATGATGGAAAAGGTCAAAGCAAAGAAACACTTGGGGCAGCATTTTTTGACTGACTTAAGTATTGCTGAGCGGATAGCTGGTGCTGTCACGGGTCATCATGGTGCTAAAAAGGTTTTAGAAATAGGCCCAGGAATGGGTGTATTGACTGATTTCCTTTTGGAAAGGCCGCTTGAATTGCATTTAATTGAAATTGACAAGGAGTCCATCATTTATCTAAATAAAAAATATCCTGAACTCAAGGAACGAATTATTGAAGGGGATTTTTTGAAAATGAATTTGCAGGAGGTATTTGAGGGGAACTATTGCATAGCCGGTAACTTCCCATACAATATATCCTCACAAATTTTCTTTAAAGTACTTGAGGTAAAGGATCAAGTGACTGAAGTAGTCTGTATGCTTCAGAAGGAGGTTGCAGAGCGTATCGCTTCTCCGAAAGGCAATAAAGACTATGGGATTTTGTCCGTGTTACTTCAAGCTTTTTATGATATTTCTTATCTCTTTACTGTTCCCCCAGAAGTATTTGATCCACCCCCGAAAGTGAACTCAGGTGTGATCCGACTAGTTAGAAATGAGGTGGAAAAGTTGGATTGTAGTGAAAAACTATTCAAACAAGTTGTAAAGGCTGGTTTTGGAAACAGGAGAAAAACACTTAGGAATTGCCTGAAGCCATTTAATTTGCCCGCTGAATTTAATTCTCATCCGATTTTAGACAAGCGAGCCGAGCAGCTTGATGTAGCTGATTTCATATTTCTAACACAAACTATCGAAGCTTCCCGTGGAAATAATTAAGCAATTTGAACTATCTAAGGAATACTTGGAAAGCCTCCAGGTAGCGATAGAAGCTGAGGACCTTGGTTTTATTCAAGAGTCATTTGACGGGGTAAATGTAGCTGACGTTGCGGCTTTACTCGAGGAATTGTCTTTCGAGGAATCCATTTATGTAATTCGGGTAATTGAAACCCAGCAAGCTGCTGATGTTTTAATTGAATTAGAGGACGATACGCTTGCCAAAGTCTTGAAAGAGATGGAAGCTACCGAAATTGCTGCATTCATCGAAATGATGGATTCGGATGATGGTGCGGATATTTTAAGTCTTTTTGCTGAGCGAGAGCGAGAGGAAATCATTAGTTATTTTCAAGATAAGGTCAAATCAGATCAGATTCTTGAATTGCTCCGGTACGAGGAAGATACTGCCGGGGGAATCATGGCAAAGGAATACATCCGGGCAAATAAAAACTGGAATGTCGTCCAAACCATCAATGAAATCAGAAGACAAGCTGAAAATGTAGATAAAATCTTTTCCATCTATGTTGTAAATAATAGGCAGCAACTTTTGGGAAGAGTCTCATTAAAGAAAATTGTCCTTGCTGCTGAAGGGACAAAAATTGAAGACATCTATGAGGATGAAGTAGTATCTGTACCCACATTCATGGACCAAGAGGAAGTAGCTGAAATCATGCGTAAGTATGATTTGGAATCTGTTCCTGTAGTCAATGCCAAAAATAAATTGGTCGGTAGGATTACAGTCGATGACATCTTGGACGTGATTATGGAGGAAGCAGAAGAGGATATTCAAGCAATGACGGGTATCTCTGATACCGTCGATGAATATGATTCTGTAATCAAGCTTTCCAAAGCCAGACTTCCTTGGTTATTAATAGGTATCGTAGGAGGATTATTGGGGGCTGGTTTTATTGGCTTTTTTGAGGTTGGCTTAAGTAAAGTTACTGCTTTAGCATTTTTCATCCCTTTGATTACTGCGACAGGTGGAAATGTAGGCATTCAATCTTCCTCATTGGTGGTACAATCTTTAGCAAGTAAGTCCATCTTCGATGATTCAATATCTAAGCGATTTATCAAAGTGTTTTTGGTTGCTATTCTCAATGGGATCATTCTAGCTACCTTTGTTTTTGGAGTAGTTGTATTGTTTTATAGAAGTGAAGTTGCATTTGCATTAGTAGTCTCAATTGCCTTGTTTTCAGTGGTTTTACTTGCCTCGTTTATGGGAACGATTACTCCGATTGTGCTTGATAAAATGGGAATCAACCCAGCTCTTGCGTCTGGCCCATTTATAACTACAGCAAATGACCTTTTGGGACTTGCAGTCTATTTCCTTGTGGCTATGTCGCTATTGAACATCTAATTGAATTCATGAAAATATTGATAATCGATGAAATGCATGAGGGAATAATTCCCATGCTTGAGAAGCTTGGACATGAGGTTACCTATTCCCCAAAAATAAACCGAGACGAAATCCTGAATCAAGTGGGAGATTTTCATGGACTAATAATTAGATCCAAAACTCCCATGGATAAAGAGCTTCTATCAAAAGCTAGTAAGTTGAAATTTATTGGTAGGGCAGGAGCAGGATTGGATCAGATAGATTTAGATTATTTAAAAAACCGAGACATTAAACTTTTTCATGCGGCTAAAGGAAATCGAGATGCTGTGGCAGAGCACGCAGTGGGGATGATTTTGAGCCTATTTAATCAATTGAAAAAATCAGATCTGGAGGTTCGGAAGAAAATTTGGGATCGAGAAGGGAATCGTGGATTTGAATTGAGGGGCAAGACTGTTGGTATACTTGGTTTTGGTAATATGGGCAAAGCATTTTCCAAGAGGCTTCAGGGTTTCGGGGTGAAAATATTAGCCTATGATAAGTATAAAAAGGGCTTTGGAAATAAAAATGTAAAGGAAGTAAGTTGGGAAGAGTTAAAGAAAAAAGCGGACATAGTAAGTGTGCATGTACCGCTGACAGAAGAAACTCGGAACATGTTGACTTTGGAGGAATTGAAAAGTTTTAAGAATCCCATTTGGTTGATCAATACTGCTCGAGGCGAAGTGATAAGCTTTGAGACCTTAGTTTCAGCCTTAAATGAAGGGGTTCTTCGAGGTGCTGCGCTTGATGTACTAGAGAATGAGAAGTTTTCGAAGTTTAAATCAAATCAAAGTGAGGCGTTTGACCAATTGATTTTAAAGGAGAATGTGATTTTTACACCTCATGTAGCAGGTTGGACTTTCGAGTCCTATGAAAAAATTAACGAGGTACTCGTTTCAAGCATAAAAAAGTACTTTAAAAATAGTTAGTTCGAGCTTATTTGGGCACGATCTAAATTTTGAAAAAATGCAGACTCTTTGTTTTCTGTAGTGAGATTTTATATTTTTGAATAATCAAATAAGGTCAGATACCAGGTAACGGTCCCGTCACGCGACCGTTACTTTGTTTTAATGGCCTACTAATCGAATTTATTAGCATGGGACAAGTACAATATTATACAGAGGAAGGACTTCGTAAATTGAAAGAGGAACTTCAAGATCTTAAAGGAAGAGGACGTCAAGATATTGCGAAGCAAATCGCCGAGGCGAGAGATAAGGGTGATTTGAGTGAGAATGCGGAATATGATGCTGCCAAAGATGCCCAAGGCCATTTGGAGTTGAAAATCGCAAAACTTGAGGCCGTGGTGGGCAACGCGAGGATTTTTGATCAATCTCTTATTGATACCAATAAGGTTGGGATATTGAGTACTGTTAAAATCAAGAATGTGAAAAATGGGATGACTGTTTCTTATACCTTGGTTTCTGAGGAAGAAGCAGATTTGAAAGCAGGTAAGATTTCACTGGCATCTCCATTTGGCAAAGGACTTAATGGAAAGAAAGTAGGAGAGATCGCTGAGATCAACGCGCCTGCAGGAGTGTTGAAATTTGAGGTTTTGGATATTACCTATTAATTCGAGCACAATAAGACCATGGCTTCAATCTTTTCCAAAATCATTAATCGAGAAATACCTGCTGAAATAATTGCAGAGGATGATGATTTTATTGCATTCCTAGATATCATGCCTTTAGTCAAAGGGCATGTTTTAGTTGTACCAAAAAAAGAAGTGGATTATATTTTCAACCTGGATCCAGCGACTTTAAGCGGTTTACACTTGTTTGCGCAGAAAGTAGCAAAAGTGATGGATAAGACTGTGAAATGTACGCGAATAGGGATGGCCGTGATCGGATTGGAAGTACCACACGTACATATTCACCTCGTACCACTACGTACCATGGATGATATAAATTTTACGAGGCCCAAGCTGAAACTGACAAAAGAAGAATTAGCTGATATAGCCAATACAATAAGAGCAGGATTCTAAATCCTGCTTTTTTTATAAGTCATCTATCGAGTATCGAGGAGTTCCACCTTTCTTAGTGGCTACGAAAGCCCCCAATTTGCAAGCAAAATCAAGTGTCTCCTGCAAGCTTTTTTCTTCTAAATAACTTTTAATAAACCCGCTTAAAAAAGCATCTCCAGCTCCAATACTATCTTCCACTTGTACTTTATAGCCAGGATGTGCTATCATTTCACCTTTTTGATAGATCACAGCCCCTTTAGAACCTTGAGTAATGCAGATCAAATCCATTGGGAAATGTTGATCCAAATAGCTGCAAACTGATTCTATTATTGGTTCCACATTAAAATAATCTGCAAATACTTCTAGCTCGTCATCATTGATTTTGAGGATGTCAGCATATCCCAATAAGGTTTCGATAACTTCAAAATCATAAAATGGAGGCCTGAGGTTTGCATCAAAAACTCGAATAACTTGATGGTGAAGCAGCTTGATCAGAGTGCTCAAACTTTCCGGATTTCTGACTCCTAGTGTCCCAAAAATGAATGCGTCCGCATCGGCTACGGCCTGATCGATTTCTTCATTCCATTTAATAAAATCCCAGGCTACCGGTGAAACGATCGTGTATTTGATGTTCTCTTTGTCCTTATCATCCACCAAGACTCTGGAAGTTTCATGTGCTGGATTTCTCTGGATAAAATTGGTAGGCAAATCAAAATCGTTCAAAAAATCCAAAAGTTTTGCCCCATCCTCATCTACTCCCACAGCAGAAATTAGCTTAGAATCAAGTCCTAATTGATGGAGGTTTAAGGTCACATTCATCGGTGCTCCCCCAGGAACTGCGCCTGCAGGCAAGCAATCCCACAGCATTTCTCCAAATACAACAACTTTGTTTTTCATGAATTAATGTATGTTTTGGTGAATTTCTTCCAATGATCTGCCCTTTGTCTCCGGCATTTTGAAACGTACCCATAGTAGTTGCCAAACCATCATCAGCGCAAAAAAAGCGAAAATGTAGCCGGGTCCAAACTGATTGGCAAAGAAAGGAAACACATTGGCAATAAGCGCAGCTAAAATCCAATGAGTAAATGACCCGATGGATTGGCCGTAAGCTCTCAAATCGTTTGGAAACATCTCCGATATAAATACCCAAATCACTGATCCTTGCCCAATTGCATGAGAGGTAATAAAGCCAAAAACAAAGAATGGCAGCCAGAATGATGAAATCCCTGATCCAAGGAAATTATAGGCCATTAATGAAAGAAAGACAATGTATCCAAAGGAGCCGATGTACATCAATTTCTTTCTGCCGATTCGATCGATCAAATAAAGACCTAAAAAGGTTCCAATAAGGTTAACGACACCAATTCCAATGGTAGAAATCAACGCATTTTCTGTAGAAATTCCAGCCATTTCAAATACCCTTGGGGCAAAATATATGATGGCATTAATTCCCGAAACTTGGTTGAAAAATGCGATCATGATTGCCAATATGGTAGTAGGGAGAAAGCGCTTTGCAAAAATGGCAGAGAAACTGCCTTTCAGCTTGATCATTTTCTCTTCCGCAATCGCTAGTCGAATTGCATCTTCCACGCCTTCTGGATCAGTTCGAGTTAAGATTGCCCTTGCTTGAATTTGATCATTGAATTTGCCGATGAGCCATCTTGGACTCTCTGGGATTCTGAAAATCATCAGGGAATAAATCAGTGCAGGGATAGCCTCAACACCAAGCATCCATCTCCAATCTTGGGCAATTTCGGCCGTGCCAATTAAGTAATTTGAAATATAAGCGACGACGATACCAAAGACGATATTAAATTGATATAAGGCTACTAAAAGGCCACGATTCTTCGCAGGAGCAATCTCTGAAATATACATGGGTGCTACTACAGAAGACGCCCCTACGCCCAAACCACCAATAAATCGAAATAAAGTAAAGGATGTAACGTCCCAGGCCATTGCAGACCCGAATGCTGAAACAAAATAAAGTAGGCCTATCCAAAGTAAGCTTTTCTTTCTTCCAAATTTATCCGCTGGAAAGCCGCCGAAAAGTGCTCCGATAACGGTACCGTACAGTGCCGAAGCAATTGCTAATCCATGGATCCAATCACTGAGTTGCCAAATCTCCTGGATATCGCGCTCGGCACCTGAAATGACAGCAGTATCAAAACCAAATAAAAAGCCGCCCAAAGCGGCTGTTATCGATACAAAAAAGGCGTAATTTTTTGAAGACATGGATTTTGGGTGGTTAATCTATTGCTAAACTAACCAGATCCCGAATATTATAAAACCTTCCCTGTTAAATCTTACTAGCGGAAGTTATAAACAAAGCTCCCAAACCGTTTGATAATAGCTGCTTCCAAATAGTCCTGATGTTCTGGAGCAGATATCCGCATGAGTTCATAGGCTCGTTGTCTTAGGTTTCTTCCGTATAAATTTGCTATTCCATGCTCAGTGACCACATAATGAATATGGGCTCGAGTTGTTACCACTCCTGCACCTTCTTTTAAAAATGGGACTATTTTGGATAATCCTTTTTTAGTAGTCGAGGTTAATGCCATAATTGGTTTGCCACCTACAGAAAGCGATGCTCCTCGCATAAAATCCATTTGACCTCCCACTCCTGAGTAGTGATAGCTGCCTATTGAGTCAGCACAAACTTGACCTGTTAGATCAAGCTCCAAGCAGGAGTTGATCGAGATCACTTTTGGGTTTTTTCGAATCACAGACGTGTCATTTACATAAGCTGCTTCATGGAATGAAAATTCTGGATTATCATTTATTTCTTCATAGAGTTTTGCTGAACCAATGGCAAAGGATGAAACGATTTTACCCGGATGCTTCTTTTTATAAGAGTTGGTTATGGCCCCAGATTTCAATAAGTCCAAAATCCCATTTGAAAACATTTCGGTATGAATTCCCAAATCTTTATGATTCGTCAACGAGTCAAGTACTGAATCCGGAATTGCTCCAATTCCCATTTGAAGAGTTGATCGATCTTCAATTAGACTCGCAATATTTTTTCCAATTTGAATTTCTTTAGGGGAGATTTTTGCACCGTAATCAACTTCATGAAGTGGTTCGTCGACCGCTATGGCAGCGTCAAAACGAGAAAAATGAATGTGACCATCTCCATGAGTTCGAGGCATTTGTTTATTTACCTGTGCAATAATTATTCTGGCAGATTCAACAGCCGGTTTTGCAATATCCACTGAAACCCCAAGAGAGCAATACCCATGAGCATCAGGTGGCGAGACTTGGATAATTGCCACATCTAACTCTAAAATTTTGCTACGAAATAGGTAGCCTATTTCAC
>JAHEBE010000331.1 GCA_024642365.1 Algoriphagus sp. | reverse complement strand
CTATACAAAAAAAGCTTTTGGGGAATTACCTGCTTTTATCGTGGCTTGGGGGTTTTGGCTTTCATTATTGAGTACTAACGCAGCGATAGCACTTGCTTTTACGGGTTATTTAAGTGTGTTTATTCCAGCAATAGAAAATTCACCACTAGCAATTGGGATTTCTTCATTAGGAGTGATTTGGGGATTGACACTAATCAACTCGCTTTCGATTAGGTCATCTGGAAATTTGCAAGTGGTTACAACGGTGTTGAAAGTTTTACCAGTTTTGGTGGTTGCTTTTGGGGGGATATTCTTCTTTAATATTGATCATTTTACACCTTTCAATCTTTCTGGATCTTCAGATTTCAATGCCATCACAGGAGCTGCAGTGCTTTGCTTTTTTGCTTTTATGGGGATTGAATCAGCAACTGTTCCAGCTGATACGATTAAAGATCCTGAAAAGAATATTCCTAAAGGGACATTAATCGGTGTTTCTATTGTGGTTTTCCTATACCTCTTTAGTACTATTTCTTTATTTGGGGTTTTATCTCCTGGTGATTTATCAGGTAGTTTAGCGCCTTTAAGCGATGCGGCAACAGTGATCTTCGGACAAAAAGGCCGTTATCTCGTGGCGATTGGAGCTTGCATTTCTACTTTCGGAGCGATAAATGTTTTCATATTGATTCAGGGTCAAATAACTCATACCATGGCGAAAGATGGCTTAATGCCAAGACTTTTGGCGAGTAAAAACAAATTTGGCATTCCTTCCAATGGGCTCGTGGTATCAAGCATTTTAGTGAGTTTAATTTTGATTTTTAACCTGAGTAAAAGCTTTGGAAATATTTATTCCTTTATGATTTTACTGACTACAGTGACTTCTCTGTCTTTTTACTTGGCTGCAGCTTTAGCTTTTACTTATTTCTGCTACAAAAAGAAATTTGGTTTTAGGCTAACTATCAAGTCTGGAATTTTGTCGATTTTGGGTATTGGCTTTAGCGTTTGGCTTTTTGTGGGTTCAGGATTAGAAGCTATTATTTGGGGAATTGTAGGCCTTCTGCTAGGTCTTCCTGTTTATTATTGGAGTAAAAAAAATAACTGATGCAAACTTGTCACTCTGACTTTGGCTTGATCCAAAGTATTCTATTAAAATCAGCTACGGAAGCTTTTCAATCCCAAGAAAAAATTAACGAAGAATGGAAAAAACTGAATTATACCGAAAAGGTAGCATTCGAAGCGTCAGTAAAAGAGTATAACCAATTCAAAGCGATTTTTAAAAATCAGGATGCTGAAATTCATCTACTTCCAAAATCGATTTCGAGTCTTGATTCGATCTATTGCCGTGACGCAGCTTTAGCTACAGATTTTGGATTGATCCTTTGTAATATGGGAAAGGAAGCTAGAAGGTCTGAGCCCCATGCAATCGAGGAATATTGCCTTCAAAATGGAATTCAGATTTTTGGAAAAGTTGAAGCTCCTGGCACTTGTGAAGGTGGGGATATGTGTTGGTTGGATGAAAAAACTCTAGCTGTTGGACATACCTACAGAACTAACTTGGAAGGGATTCGGCAGTTAAGAGGGCTGTTAGAACCAAAAGGTATTGAAGTGTTCCAAGTGGAGCTTCCACATTACAAAGGCCCTTCAGATGTCTTTCACCTAATGTCCATCATTAGTCCATTGGATAAAGATCTCGCGCTTGTTTATTCTCCATTGATGCCAATTTACTTTAGAAATGAATTGCTAAAAAGAGGGTTTCAATTAGTTGAATGCGCAGAAGAAGAATTTGATTCAATGGGATGCAATGTGCTGGCTTTAGCCCCTCGAAAATGCTTAGTGGTGGAAGGAAATCCGATTACAGCACAGCGATTGATTGAATCGGGTTGCGAATTGATCACCTACGCTGGAAATGAAATTAGCCAAAAAGGCTGCGGGGGCCCGACCTGTCTTACTCGCCCTTTGGTTAGAGAAATTTAGCGAACAATACCATCCACATTAATCTTCAACACCTTGATTTGTAAATAGCGGCGGATGTTTTTCTTCGAAATCTGTAGCAGCTTGAAATGCTTTTGCCAAAGCCAAAATACTTCCTTCATCGTAGAGATTTCCTATCAAAGTAAAACTGGTTGGTCTCCCCTTTTTATCTAATCCATTAGGCAGGCAAATTACAGGATGTCCAGACAGGTTGGTTCCCATCAATTGTTTGAAGTTAGAGGTCGGGGAAATAATCACGTCGTATTGGCTAAAAAGCTGATTTAATTCCTCGATTAGTAGTCTACGTTGTCGGTTTGCTTGAAGGTATTCTACAGCCGGAATAAAGCGAGCTTGGCGAAGTGAGTTTGCTCGTGAAGATTTCTGTTGCTCTACCATCATATCTACTTCCCCGGAGCGAACAAGGTCATCAAAGAAGGCTCCTGCTTCAGCCCTTAAAATGATATCAAAAACTGAAAAAGGGTAATTAGCAGGAAAGCCAATTGAATCGAGCTTCACTCCCATAGATTCAAAGACTTTCAAAGTGGCTTTCAAATTCTCTCCTGCAGCGGTAGTATCCTTTTCAATATCTGCTTTTAAATAGGCGACTTTCAATTCTTTAGGAGATTTTTGAGAGCGGTTAAAAGGGACATCATTGGTACTCGGGTCGTTCAGGTCTTTGCCATAAATGAGTTCAAAAATTATTTCGCAATCTTCTGCAGATCGGGTGATCGGACCAATCTTGTCCATGGACCAACTCAAACTCATAACTCCATGTCTGCTTACTCTCCCGTATGTTGGACGCAAACCTGTAACTCCTGTTCTAGAGGATGGCCCTACGATGGACCCTAGCGTCTCAGTCCCTAAAGAAAAAGCTACCAAACCAGCTGAAGTAGCTGAGCCAGATCCCGCGGAGGAGCCACTGGCTCCTTGGCTTAGATCCCAAGGGTTTTTTGTTTTGCCACCAAACCAGACATCTCCTCTGGCTAAAGCTCCAGATACTAGTTTTGCAATCAATACAGCCCCTTGCTCCTCTAGTTTTTGGACAACTGTTGCGGTATAGTCGATGACTTGATGCTCATAAGGTTTGGAACCCCAAGTTGTTGGATAACCCTTAACTGCCATTAGATCTTTGACACCATAAGGTATCCCATGTAGAATTCCTTTGTAATTACCTGCTGCAATCTCTTGATCCGCTCGTCTTGCTTGTGCGAGTCCCATACTATCCGTGAGTGTAATGACACTTAATAATTGACCATCATATTGTTTGATTCGATCGATGTATAGTTTCGTAAGTTGCTCGGAACTAATCTTTTTATTTTTGATGAGGGAGGCTAATTGGGGGATGGAATAAAAAGCCACTTCTTGTAAATCTTCTGGAAGCTCCACTCCTTCAGGAATTAGAAATCCTGGATTCACTTCCGGTTTTGGAAATTGAAACCCCATAGGATGTGGATCAAACATCATGGCCGGGAAAGTTTCATTAGGGGTTTTGTAATGGCGCAGACTGTCGTATCCAATCTTATTTTCCACCAAATAATCGTACATCGTATCAATCACCT
>JAHEBE010000330.1 GCA_024642365.1 Algoriphagus sp. | reverse complement strand
TTCTTTCTCCGATCTGATCAATAAAGAGCGAGTTGAGGAGAGTATTAGGATGATGGAAGAAGGCTATTTAGAACAAAAAACCTTTGAGGCAATCGCTGATTCATGTGGATTTAATAATAGAAACTCATTTATTAATTCCTTCAAAAAATTTAAAGGAATGCCTCCTTCCCATTTCAAAAACCGGTTAAATGTGGCCTAGAGTCCCTGTAAATGCGACGATTCATTGATTTTTAGCAAGTAGAGCGCCTTCAATTATGCTTTTCAGACATATCTTTTTAACTTTAGAGTCGATTATTCAATTTTAATCTAAATTCGATCATTTTATGAAAAAATTACTTTTAACCCTCTTTGCGGGATTTCTAGGTTTAGCTAGTTATGCGCAAGAGAAAAAACCAAATATCCTAGTGATTTGGGGCGATGATATTGGAACCTGGAATATCAGCCACAACAACCGTGGAATGATGGGCTACATGACACCGAATATTGATAGAATCGCAAGAGAAGGTGTCGGTTTTACAGATTATTATGCCCAGCAGTCATGTACTGCAGGTCGTGCTGCTTTTATTGGTGGATCTGTTCCAGTTCGGTCTGGTATGACTAAAGTAGGAATGCCTGGAGCAAAAGAAGGATGGCAAACCTCTGACATCACTATGGCTACGGTAATGAAAAATTTGGGTTATATGACGGGACAATTTGGTAAAAACCACCAAGGTGACCGAGATGAGCATTTACCAACCAATCATGGTTTTGATGAGTTTTTTGGAAATCTTTATCACTTAAATGCAGAAGAAGAACCTGAAAACGAGGATTATCCAGCGGATTTGATCTTGGCAAATGGCAAGAAATTTCGTGAATTTTATGGACCAAGAGGTGTAATCCACTCATGGGCTGATGGAAAAGGTGGTCAGAAAATCGAAGACACTGGTGCTTTGACTAAAAAGCGAATGGAAACGATCGATGATGAGTCTGTAGCCGCAGCCAAAGAATTTATCAAGAAGCAAGTAGCCGCAGGAAAGCCTTTCTTTACCTGGTGGAACGGTACTCGAATGCACTTCAGAACTCACGTAAAAGAAGAGCATAGAGGAATCTCAGGTCAAGATGAGTACAGTGACGGAATGGTTGAGCACGATCTTCACGTTGGTGAATTACTTGATCTTTTGGATGAGCTTGGAATCGCTGACAATACTGTCGTGATGTATTCTACTGATAATGGTCCTCACTACAATACTTGGCCTGACGCTGGGACTACACCTTTTCATGGTGAGAAAAACAGCAGCTGGGAAGGTGCATTCAGAGTACCTGCTTTCATTAAATGGCCAGGAAAATTCCCTGCCGGAACTACCCTAAATGGAATTGTATCACATGAGGATTGGCTGCCAACTTTTGCTGCAATCGGGGGAGATCCTGATGTGAAAAGCAAAATCTTGAAAGGTGTTTCAATGGGCGGCAGAACCTACAAAAATCACATTGATGGATTTAATCAATTAGATTACCTAGCTGGAAAGTCAAAAGAGTCGGCTAGAAATGGCTTCATTTATGTGACTGATGGCGGTGAAATCGCAGCATTACGATACCAAGATTGGAAAGCAATGTTTTTGGAAAACAGAGCAGATAAATTGCAAATCTGGTTAGAGCCTTTTGTAGAATTGAGAGCTCCTTATTTGCTCAATCTAAGAAGAGATCCTTTTGAAAAAGCCCTTTTAGGTTCTAATACCTACTATGACTGGTATATTGATAGAGCATACATACTAATTGCAATGCAAGGTTATGCATTCAATTTCTTAAGCACTTTCCAAGAATATCCACCAAGCCAAACTGCTGGCGACTGGAGCTTGAGTAAAGTACAAAAGCAAATCAATGATATGACCACAGGAGGTCATCAATAAAAATAAAAGCCGGTTCAAACGAACCGGTTTTTTTTCTATACCTCAATGCTATTAAAAATGAAAATAAAATATTCCCACTTATTATTTTTTGGTGCCATCCTTATTTCTTCCTGCAGTTCTCCTACTACAGATGAAAATGTATCCTTGAATAATGAGATAATTTCAGACCCTTTACCTTCCTGGAATGAAGGGCCGAATAAGCAATCAATCCTTGATTTTGTAGCTGCAACTACCACAGAGGGTGGTGCTGATTTTGTCCCTGCTATTGATAGGATCGCCACTTTTGACAATGATGGCACGTTATGGTCTGAACAGCCTTATTATTTTCAGCTTCAGTTTGCATTAGATATGATCAAAAAGAAGGCTGCTGATCATCCCGAGTGGAATTCAAAGCCTCTTTTTGCTGCTGCTATTGCTGGAGATGTCAAGACGGTTCTCTCTTTTGGGGAACATGGCTTGATTGAATTAATTTTAGCTACACACGCTGGAATTACCGCAGAGGAATTTGATGCAGAAGTAACCGAATGGATCAATACCGCAAGACACCCAAAGACAAATCTATTGTATAAGGAGATGGTCTATCAGCCGATGTTGGAAGTGTTGGATTACTTGAGAGCCAATGGTTTTAAGACCTTTATCGTATCTGGAGGCGGGATAGATTTTATGCGTCCTTGGAGTTATGAAGTGTATGGAATCCCTTCTGATCAGGTGGTCGGAAGTTCCATAAAATCAAAATTTGAGATGGTGGATGGAAAAGGAACCATCATCAAACTTCCAGAAATGAATTTCATTGATGACAAGGAAGGAAAACCAGTAGGAATTCATCAGCATATCGGCAAAAGACCAATTGCCGCTTTTGGCAACTCTGACGGGGATATGGCTATGCTTCAATATTCTGCCGGCACAACTGGAAAATCTCTCCAAGTCTATATCCATCACACGGATTCGATACGAGAATGGGCTTATGATAGAGGTTCTCCTATTGGAGGGTTTGACAAGGCTTGGGACTATTCCCAAGAAAATGGCTGGACCATCGTGGATATGAAAACTGATTGGAACAAGGTCTATCCCAAAGAATAAGGATTTAAAATATTCAACCAAATAAGCCCTGATGTCTTTTTGGGCTTATTTCTTTTTGGATGGTTCAATAATTAATCTCGAACATTTCCCTTTACCTTTACAAAAAATGCCTGCGGGTAAACCTTCTTTTATCCGAGTTGTTAAAATCAAATATGATAAACATTTCAAAAATTTTTGTTGGTCTCCTCTTTTTCTGGGTTTTGACTTTGGGATCCAATGAATTAATGGCCCAAGGAGCTCAAAAAATCTACAACGAAATACACGATCAGTACTATGATAGTCTGAAGACAATGGATTACCCCTATCTTTTTCCAATTTTGGGAAAAGGGGCCTACTCTAGAGGGTATGACTTGCCTCATGCTTATGGACTTTCTGCTATCTATTTCACGCAAACTCAGGAGATCAACATCACGAGTACAGAAATCGGGATCAATGGAAGCGAGAAAGTGGATTTCAGCAACTTTATCCAATTTGGACCCACGATCGCTACTACAAATGCCGTAACCGTCAGGCCGGATCTATGGGTACTTCCTTTCTTAAA
>JAHEBE010000055.1 GCA_024642365.1 Algoriphagus sp. | reverse complement strand
ACTTCAGTTCGGGGTTGACCTAACCAAAACGCAGGTTCAATAATGGCTACAATTCCTGCTTTTCGCATGGCTTCGTAATCATCTGTTGTTCGGGAAACAACGTGAATATGTGGATCTATGTACATGAAATGGAAATTTAAAATTTAATAAGTATTTACACTCGAGTGCGTTGAAATTCCGAGCCGATGGATTCCCAACTGATCTTCGTTTTAGTAATTCTTTGCTCAATATCAGGGTATTTTACCAGAAGTTTTTTCGCTGGGCTATAATCAGATTCTTGTATCGCTAGGATTGCAGCATTCATTTGCAATTCGTCTTTTGTATCGAGTACCTTCTCTAAATCCTTTAAGAAAGACTCATTCATAAATGGAATCACCAATCGCCAAAGCTCTGGCATCACTTCTCGACCAGCAGCCCAGCGCTCATGAGCAAAATCTCTTGCAATATCCGCCAGGGCTAGATTTCTTCTCTTCTCTAAATTTTGAATCCTGTAAAGTGGGCGTTGCATGAAAATAGCTTTCAATACCATTTGATTCCAGTTTGCTTCAGGAAAATAAGTGGCAGGAAAGGGGTTGTTCAGTGCTATGGCATCAAAGACTAAAGAAATGTTGGTACGCAAGCCGTCAATAGCACGAGGAATTAGATCTTCTTGAAAAGGCAAAACTGGAAGGGCCGCAAATAAAGCTTGCTGCTCATACAGATCGCCGGTTTCAAAAAGCTGATTGATCGTCTCAAACCACTTTTTCTTTTCAAAAGGAAGTTGAAGTACTAAAAAGGTTCGAGCGATTTGCAGCTGATTCCAATAGCTGACTTCAAGATTAGCATAATGAGAATGTAGTTCCCCTATCAGTTCATCAGAAGCCAAACTCAACTCTTTTTTGAAATAACGGGAAGCTTGACTGAATGCCAAAAATAAGGGAATAGGATTGTCACTTTGCCGAATTTTTTCGGCTTGAGTCTGAATCCACTGGAGTGATTTTTCGGCATTTGATTCCACCAATAATTGGTAAAATAATCCGGCATTTTGAAATTCTTTCTCCATATTCTAATCCTGATTTCCTGATTTTTATTTTCTGTAATTAAGTCCAAAAAGCCGAAAATCTCAATCAAAAAGTAAGTTTTTGAGCAAATAGGTTGTGGAGCGGTTCGCAGCAATTTTAGCTGGCATGGGCTTTTTCTCCGGGCATTAAATATTAAAGATCTTTAAAACGGAAAAATCCTAATTCAGAATAAAATTTCTATTTTGAACTCGAAAACTCAAGAAGATCAATTGATTCAATTTTATAAAAATACTCTGAATGGATAATTCTGAAGATAAGATAGACTGGAAGCAGATTTTTTCTCCTACTCCATTGGTCTATAACTTTATTGGAGTCGCATTAGCGGCGATTGCTTTGGAAGCATTCATGTTGCCAAACAAGTTTTTGGATGGAGGTGTAACGGGTATTGCGATCTTGGTAAATCTTCAGTTCGGAATCAATTTAAACTTACTTCTCTTCGCTATCAACATTCCTTTTCTCTACATAGGCTATAAAAAAATAGGAAAAACCTTTGCCGTCCAATCTACTATTTCTGTTTTTCTCTTGATTGCGGTTTTGGAAGTTATGCATATGGAGCCAGTGACAGATGACAAGGTGCTGATTGCTGTTTTCGGCGGGATGTTAATGGGAACTGGCATCGGATTCATCATCCGAGGGGGAGGATTGATTGACGGGTTCGAAGTTATTACGGATTTTACTCAAAAAAACTCTGCCTTTTCAGGTAGTGAAATCACTCTTTTTCTGAATTCCTTAATCATGCTTGCAGCTGCTTTTTTCTTCGGAATCGAGCCTGCCATGTATTCCTTATTGACTTATTTCACTGCGATCAAAGTGACTGACTATGTCGTCGAAGGATTTGAAGAATATACCGCATTGACTGTGATCTCAAAAGAGCATGAACTTGTAAAAGAGCTCATTGTCAAAAAATTTGGTAAAGCGATATCCGTTTATAAAGGCGAACGAGGCTATTTGCCGGAAACTTTCCACATCCACCACGAATGTGATATCATCATGGCGGTGGTTACTAGACTGGAAGTTCACCGGATCAAGAAGGCAATTACAGAAATTGATGCAAAGGCTTTTTTCTATGTCCAAACCATCAAAGAGGTAAAAGGCGGAATCGTAAAGCAAGTTGGAAAAAAGCATATCTAGCTTTTTGATCAACGCTTTTTCATTTAAAAATTCTTTACTCTCTTATTGCAAATCCACAAACGGTCATTAAATGAATTGGGGAAGCCCTATTTTTAAAATCTAAACTAAAAAATCTATGAAAAAACGCTACCTCTTAGGCTTGAGTTTGCTGTTACTTTTCACTGCAAAAGTTGACGCACAGGATCAAGTCATCGATGGAATCATCAAAGAAGCCAGAGAAAACTCGAAATTAAAATCCCTAGGACATGAATTGATGGACGGAATTGGTCCTCGATTGGTCGGTTCTCCACAAATGCAAAAGGCGCATGATTGGGCAGTAGAAAAATATAAAGGTTGGGGAATCGAAGCCAGAAATGAAAAATGGGGCGAATGGAGAGGCTGGGAACGTGGGATCACCCATATTGACATGGTTGCGCCTTGGACCAAATCGCTTGCTGGAACTCAGCTTGCCTGGAGTCCCGCATCTCCTGCCGGAGGAGCAAAAGGAGAAGTTGTGGTACTACCTATGCTGGCAGATGCAGCCGCATTTGCAAAATGGCTTCCTTCGGTAAAAGGTAAATACGTGATGATCTCCGCTCCTCAAGTGACCGGTCGTCCAGATTACAACTGGGAAGAATTTGCGACCCCAGAGTCTTTTGCTAAAATGAAAGAAGAGCGAACTGCAATGAACGATTCTTGGAATGAGCGTCTTAGAAATACTGGACAAGGCAGAAGAGAACTGCCAACAGCCCTAGAAGATGCTGGTGCACTTGGAATCATTACCTCTTATTGGTCTCAAGGTTTTGGGGCAAATAAAATTTTCTCAGCTTCGACTAAGAAAGTCCCAACAATTGATCTGTCTCTTGAAGATTATGGCTTGCTTTTTAGACTAGCTGAAAGTGGCCAAAAGCCTACAATCAACTTGAATGCGCAATCCAAAGAAACAGGTGTTTCTCCAACTTTCAATACGATTGCTGAAATCAAAGGCACGGAGAAACCTGATGAATACGTGATGCTTTCTGCTCACTTTGATTCATGGGATGGTGGAACTGGCGCGACAGATAACGGAACCGGAACTATCATGATGATGGAAGTAATGCGGGTGTTGAAGGCCATCTATCCAAATCCAAAGCGTACTATTCTAGTGGGACATTGGGGTTCGGAAGAGCAGGGTTTGAATGGTTCGCGTGCATTTGTAGAAGATCATCCAGAAATGATGGCCAAAATTCAAGCATTGTTCAACCAAGACAATGGTACCGGTAGAGTTGCCAATGTATCAGGTCAAGGTTTTGTGGATAGCTACGAATACCTAGGCAGGTGGATGAATAAAGTCCCACGTGATATTACAAAAGACATCGAGACCAGTTTTCCTGGCAATCCAGGTGGCGGTGGATCTGATTATGCAAGCTTCGTTGCAGCAGGTGTCCCGGCATTCTCACTTAGTTCGCTTAACTGGTCTTATTTCAATTACACTTGGCACACAAACTTAGACACCTATGATAAGATCGTTTTTGATGACGTTCAAAATAATGTGATCATGGCGGCCATCATGGTGTATATGGCAAGTGAGGAACCAGAGCAAGTCAACCGTGAAGTTCGAATTCCTTTGGATCGAATAGGCAATCCAACGGCTTGGCCGGCGGTGCGCTCTCCAACCCGAAAAGGAGGTATGGATTAATCGAATAAAGGGTCAAGAAATCTTGGCCCTTTATTTTTTATTAGGACTCCACCATATTCCTGCCGTTTGGGCTGGACTTACCAGCATTAGCTTAAAAAAATCGAGCTCTTTATATTTTTTTGGGAGTTGAAAAGATTGATTTATTGTAGACACAGTACCGATTAATTCATAGCGATCAGGAAGTCCTTGTTGATAGTTATTGCTAGTGCTTAAGTAAAGCTCAACTTCCCCTTCTTTTACATAAGACTTCCAATTCAAGACTAGCTCACCAGAATCCTCAATCAATTCCAGGCCGGAAAAATCTATTGCTCCAATTAATGAAACCCCATCCAATTCACCTGCATTTGATTTTGGAATCTCAAGGTCTAAATGCCTCAACATACTTGGTAATAAATCGACTACAGCTGGTTTTTCATTTTTGAAGTAATCATTCAGATTTTTAGCATTTGTCACTATCCAAGTCTCCCGCTCTCGATCGCTTTGCCCCCCATGGTCTTTTCCATCCGAAGCTTTCCTACCATGATCGGTGGTCACCAAAACCAACCATTCTTCGCCAAACATTTCTTCACGGTATTTAATGGAATCGAATATTCTGCCCACTTGCGTATCAGCCAATTCAACTGCAGCGTGTAATTCTGGACTATCGCCAAATTGATGACCCATATCATCCGTATATTCCAAATAAACCCAGGAAAGATCAGGTGCATTAGTTTTCAATTGATAGGCCGCTTCGAAAGACACCAAATTGTCGATTTTTTGAATGTATTTTTTACCTAAATCATGTGGATAACTTAAGGTGTCCAATTCGAAACTATCGAAGGCATAGTCAAGAGCCTTGATCCCTGTTTCAGCTAATCCTGCTCCAATCAATTTGGTCCGATTGTCTTGCCAGGTCGAAAAAACTCCTATTGTGGAAGCTGGTCTGGCATTCTTGAGCATTTTAAAAATTGTCCAATAATGATAGTTTGGAGCTACAATATCATTATCCCACACATTATGTTTATTGGCCCAAGTACCTGTAATCAAACTGTTGTATCCGACAGCAGAAATAGTTGGTGTTTCAGAATACCCTCCTTTTATTCCTCCGGTATAAGCTCTTGAATACCCGCCGATTTTTGCAATTTCATCCAAATGAGGTGTAGCTACTTTTTCGAGAACATCCGCAGGAATTCCATCCAAAATGATAAAAACTACTTTCTTTTGGGCAAAGCCAGTAGTACTAATCACTAAAAAAAGAAGTATTAAAATGAACTTGTTTGACATGATGGCGAACTGTTTAATAACCTTCAATTAGCTGTTTTTTTGTATCTTTTTCAATCCTATCGCAATACTATGAAAAATCATTTCCGCCACTCCGCTTCGCTACTTTGTTTTTTGCTTTTAAGTTTTCCACTTTTTTCTCAGGAACGAATTTTAGAGGATGCTTTTCAACGTGCTGAACTAGAGGGTTTCTCAGGAGTAGTACTAGTTGCTGAAAAAGGAACTATACTTTTCGAAAAATCAATCGGTTATCGAAGTTTTGAAGATGCCATTCCACTAGCCAAAACCGATGTCTTTGAATTGGCCTCTGTTTCAAAGCAATTCACGGCAATGTTAGTAATGATGTGTGAAGAGAAAGGGTTTTTGGACTTTGACGATCCTGTGGATAAGTATTTGAAAACACCCTATACAGGCATTACGATTAGAAATCTTCTTACACATACGAGCGGCCTTCCGGATTACCAAGAAATAATGGATGCCCATTGGGATAAAAGTAAAGTCGCTGGAAACCCAGACATTTTGGAATATCTGCAAATGTATTCGCGCCCAAAACATTTTGAGCCAGGAGAAAAATATGAATACAGTAATACCGGCTATGTCTTGCTTGGCAGTATCGTCGAAAAAGCCACAGGTAGAGATTTTGTAGCCCTTGCCAATGAATGGATATTCCAGCCTGTGGGAATGAATCATACAGCGATCCGATCCTTAGAAGAAAAAGCTCAGGTTAAAAACTTCGCTGCTGGGCATCTCAAAAATGAAAACGGGGACTATGTGAATGCTAATAAATTTCACGAGTCAGATTACACTGTATGGCTTGGAAATCGGAAAGGACCTGGAAGAGTTAGCAGTACAGCTGAAGATTTATTAAAATGGGACCAAGCGCTTTATTCTGGAATGCTCGTAAAGAAAAGTACCATAGAACAAGCATATACTCCTTTTCGACTGAAAGATGGAACCAGAAGTTATTATGGATTTGGTTGGGAGATTGAACCCAAAAGCCCTTTTGGGAAAATGGTTAGTCATACAGGAGACAACCCCGGATATAAAACTATCATCGTACGATACCTCGAGGAAAATAAAACCGTCATTATTTTGACTAATAATGCCCATCCAGACATTATTAAATTGGTGGAAGCAGCCACACTTGCACTTTACAAGTGGTAATCAACTCAATTGTGTAAAATAGATTTAATCTCCCAATGCCGGCATTTGAAAGCGCTCAAGCAGACTTTTTGAATGCTCTTTTTTGAAAATTTCTTCCATTTGAAGGATTAATTCTGGATGGGCTGAGGCTAAATTAACTTGCTCTTTTGGGTCCTTTTCCAAATCATACAACTCGATTTCCAGCGAATTCTCTTTAATAATATTTTGACGAATCGCCTTCCATTTCCCCATCCGAATGGCTTGCTGTCCTCCATATTCAGGGTATTCCCAAAAAATGTAATCATGAGGTTTTTGAGCTTTTCCAAATATGGCTGCCAAAAAACTCTCGCCATCTGTATCCCTTGGGATTGGGATCCCCACCAATTCACAAATGGTAGGTAACCAATCATAGAAGATCGAAATATGATCTGAGCTTGTACCAGCCTCCACTTTACCCGGCCAGTTGACCAACATGGGAACCCGAACCCCTCCTTCGTATACAAATCCCTTTGTTCGGCCATAGCCGTTTGTGAATGGTTTTGAACTTTCGAAGAAGTCAAAATCAACCCCTCCTGTGTAGGTTGGGCCATTGTCAGAGGTGATGATTAGTATGGTATTTTCAGCCAAACCCAATTCTTCCAGTTTTCGCTTGATCTCGCCTATCTGCTGATCAAGCTTGGTGATCATAGCAGCATAGCTTGCGCGAGGGTATTGGTTCGGAAAATATCCTTTAGAACCATCATACTCAGGTTCCTCTCCAAATTTTTTAATATAAGACGCTCTTTCAGAGTCAGGAATCTGAAGTGGTAAATGAGGCAAAGGCGAGGCGTAATACAAGAAAAATGGGGCTGACTTATTGTTTTCAATAAATTCCAAAGCCTTTTGGTGCATCAAATCCGGGGCATAGGCTTCCTGCTGATATTTCAAATAATTACCAGGGTCCTTGGGGTCTGCCAAAGAATCCAGCAAAGTCCCAGGAACGACGACGCCATTATTCAACTGAATCTTTTGTTCATTTTCCCAAAGATGTGGTGGATAAAGATTGTGGGCTTGACGCTGACAATTGTATCCATAGAAATAATCGAAGCCCATTTTTGTGGGGATACTTTCGGTCAATGGCGCACCTAATCCCCATTTTCCAACGATTCCAGTTTTATAACCAGCAGTTTGAAGGAGTTTGGCAAGAGTTTCGGTATTGGAAGGAAGTGGTCGCTGCCCTTCTAGATTAGGATCCTGAGCTGCTTTGGCATAATCCCATACTTCCCCACGCTCTCTCCATTCATCATTCCCCCGAATGTAAGCATGGCCTCCATGCTTTCCGGTCAATAACATACATCTTGCAGGGGCACAAACTGGTGCAGCAGTGTAATGATTGGTAAATATTTTGCCTGATGCTGCCAGTGCATCAATGGCTGGAGTTTCTATTTTTTCTTGGCCTTGGTAGCCCACTTCTCCATAGCCAAGGTCATCTGCTAATATGAAGACGATATTTGGTGGTTTTACTTCATTTTCTGTCTTTTCAGAACAGGAAAATAGAGTTATCCACATTAGAAAAAGAATTTTAAAAGGTCTCATGCGCTTGCTCGTTTAAGAATTGCTAGTAAGGACTGAAATCGCTTTTTGAAGCCGCTCGGATCTTGACCCGCTAATAATTTCCCATGAGAAACCACTGGATTTAGCTAGTTCAAGGTATTTATTAAAAAAATATACTCGCATTTCAGGCTCAGGATGCTCTCGTAATGGATCTGGCTCCCAGTCTAAATCTATGCCCGTAAGTAGTATCTGATCATAAACACGGCTTTCGATCTCTTCTAAAATCCAAGGGCTGGTTTTACCAAATCTGTGAGAAGACCAAATGTGGATAACTCTTAAATCTGTATCACAAAACAAGTAATCATTACTTTTTTTTGAGCCCTCATCTTCCGATTGAATTTGGCCCTTTGCAATTGTGGATAAGTCTTCAAAATCATAGTCTCTTCCCAAATTTTGAAGATATTCTCTTGCAAATTCAGGAACCCAAGGTGAGCCAAAGTACTCAGAAAGGTCACTAGCCAAAGTACTTTTACCAGTGGACTCAGGACCAAGAATTAAGATTTTTTTAAGCGGCATATTCCTTTGCAGATTTGATCCAAGCGATCAATCCCAAGGTAGCCAAAACCGTGAAAAAGAGAAATTGAAAAGAGGTTAAGATTAAACCTTTGTAAAAATAAAGTGGGACTGAAACCACATCCGTGAGAATCCAGGCTATCCAGTTTTCCACCTTCTTTTTTGCCATGAGCCACATTGCCACGAAAGCCGATGCTGTGGTGAAAGAATCCCAATAGGGCACATCAGAATCTGTAAATCTGGATAGCGCAAAATAAAGAATCAGGTAAGAAAGAAAGAAAATACCAACGGCGATAAGCCAACCTTTTGGCTTGAGCCAAGTCACAGGCAACACCTTTTCGCCAGCCTTCGGATGCGTCCACACATACCACCCAAAAATAGACATGCTAAAATAGTAAGCGTTGATCCCCATATCCGCGTACAACTTATACTGGAAGCAAATCCAAACATAAATCAGCGTAGAGATCAGCCCAGTCGGATATACCCAAATGTGCTCCCGCATGGAATAAAAAACTGAGGCAATTCCAAAAAATACAGCAAAGGCTTCTAACCAAGTCATCGCTTCTATTCCAGCCTTGAACCCTTCCAATAAAAACTGTATATCCATGCCGCTAAATAACTAAAACTAGCTTGATTTCTTTTTATTAAATGGGCTGCTCCACTTTAATTGCCATTGAAATAGAAGAATTACAGCTATTAACCCGTCCGGGCCTGAATAAAAAAGATTTGTCGTTTTTAAATTAACTTACGGTTCAAGGGTCTAAGCATTGATTCCTGAAAGACAAATTAATGTTATGAATCCAAGTGATCAATTAATCGCTTACATCCAAAAATTAAATCCCTTGGCAGAAGGCGATCGGGAACAAATTCTGGAGAAGTTTAAATTCCGGAAAGTAAAAAAAAATGAGTTTTTACTTCGTGAAGGAGAGGTTTGCAATTTCAACCTTTTTATCCTGAAGGGATCTTTACGAATGTACATGGTCAGCCCACAAGGGCAGGAATTGATTCGATATTTTGCATTTGAAAACAAATTTGGGACAGACCTAACAAGCTTGATCTCGGGTTCTCCCTCAAATGAATACATTCAGGCAATTGAAAAAACTGAACTCTTTCAGATTAGCAAATCAGACTTTTTAGGTTTGGTGGATTCTATTCCTGCGATCAATCGGGTCTATCGGAATATGCTTGAACAAGCCTATGTCACCTCGCAGAAAAGAATCTATAACTTTCAAGGAAAGACTGCGCTAGAAAAATTGAATTGGCTTTTGGAGTATTCTCCGGGAATCTTAGCTCGCATCCCAAGTAAAATGATTGCCTCGTATTTAGGAATCACACCTTTCACTTTAAGTCGCTTAAAAGCTGAATTATAGCTAAACGCTTGCCATAGCGCAAGGTATTTGAGAATTGGATGAGGTAATTTTGTCCTACCAAAACCAAAATCCCATGCGAATTTCCCTAAAAACTTCACTTTCTTTCCTCTTATTTTTCAATGTTCTATTCCTTTGCAGCCCCTTTCTGGTGAAAGCGCAAAGTCCAAATCCTCCTATTCCTGTTGAATTACTTTTTGGGCATCAGCGGCTGGATTTTCAATTGGTATTTAAGCGAAACTTTACCCCTACGAGCAAATTTAGCTTGTTAGCGATTGGCGTATTTTCTGAAAATTATGACCAAAATGACCAATTAGGAAATTCGATTGTTTTGCCTTTTCAGGTCAATTATGCGCTTGGGAAAAAGGGTTTTGCAGCTTCAGTTGGTGCTGAAGCCAATTCGGTTGCAGGATTTAGCACGACTCTAGGAGCACAACATGTTTTTTCCAATCGGAAATTTTTAGCCTTAACAGTAGTTAGTTTTTTCCTAAATGAGGATCAAAATTTTAAACTATTTGGCCTTTATGAATTCAAGCCGGCAATCAATGAAACATGGACATTTTATTCTCGCCTCCAATTCATGTATAATCAAAACATGTCTGAAAGTCTACATAGCAGGAGTTTTCTTTACACTCGGGCAGGTTTAAAGAAAGGGCCCATGGCCTTTGGTCTAGGGGCAAGTTTTGATCAATATGGTCCAGCCAAAAAAGCGAAGCAGAATTTTGGGGTCTTTACGAAATGGGATTTCTAACTTAAGAAAGAGCCCAAATCTGTCTGAAAAATTTAAACAATTCCTAAACAGCCAACCAAAATTGACGGTTTCACCTGTTTGATTGTTAACTTTACCAGCTATGACTTTGAGTACGGCTCCTTCCAAAATCGACATCGATTCACTCGATCCAAAAGAATACATTATCATTAAAAATGCTCGGGTGAATAACCTCAAAAGCCTGAGTGTAGCAATTCCCAGAAATAAGTTTGT
This sequence comes from Algoriphagus sp., assembly GCA_024642365.1. Lineage (GTDB taxonomy): Bacteria > Bacteroidota > Bacteroidia > Cytophagales > Cyclobacteriaceae > Algoriphagus. The sequence goes on along the minus strand of JAHEBE010000055.1, from coordinate 2,517 downwards.
GGTCGTGACGGGGCTTTCGGGCTCAGGCAAGTCTTCATTGGCTTTTGACACCTTGTTTGCCGAAGGGCAGCGAATGTATGTAGAAAGCCTAAGTTCATACGCGCGTCAATTCCTAGGAAGAATGGAAAAGCCTGATGTGGAATACATCAAAGGCGTAGCGCCGGCAATCGCAATCCAGCAAAAAGTCAATACCAAAAATCCACGATCTACTGTAGGGACGACCACAGAGATTTACGATTACTTGAAGTTGCTTTTTTCAAGAATTGGGAAAACATATTCGCCCATTTCCGGAAAGGAAGTAAAGCATCATACGGTCACTGACATCGTCAATTACATCCAAAACTTCGCGGAAGGGACCAAAGTCATGATTTCATGCCCTCTCCAGATCGAGCGTGGCCGAAAGATCGAGCAAGAGCTAGAATTACTTTTGCAAAAAGGCTACACCCGTATTTTGATCAATGGGGAAGTGTTTTTTGTGGAGGAATTGACAGGCGAAAAGAAGGTGCCAAAAGGAAGCTATGAAATTCTGATTGACCGCGCGAGTGTGCAAAAAGAAGATGAGGACAATCAATTTCGAATTGCCGATTCAGTTCAGACTGCCCTATTCGAAGGGCATGGTGATGTGAAAATCACCGTTCCGGATCTCGAGACCAAAAGCTTTTCAGATCGATTTGAATTAGATGGGATGAGTTTTGAGCTCCCTTCTGTCAATTTCTTTTCCTTTAATAATCCTTACGGAGCTTGTAAAACTTGTGAGGGTTTTGGAAATGTGCTCGGAATTGATCCTGATTTGGTGATTCCTGATAAAGACCTTTCTGTTTATGAAGGGGCTATTGCCCCTTGGCGTGGAGAGTCTTCCAAATCTTGGCTAGAGCCATTGTTGAAAAAAGGAATTGAATTTGACTTTCCTATCCACCGAGCTTACAATGAGCTAAGCGAGAAAGAACAAGCGTTACTTTGGACAGGCAATAAATATTTCAAAGGATTGAATGCATTCTTTGAGGACCTTGAGACCAAAACCTATAAGATTCAATACCGAGTGATGCTTTCCAGGTTTCGAGGACGAACCACCTGTCCGGATTGCCGTGGGACGCGATTACGTAAAGATGCTTCTTATGTAAAAGTGGCCGAAAAATCTATTCAGGATATTGTCTTGATGCCAATTGATGAGGCTTTGCCATTTTTTAATCAAATCGAACTTCCCGACCATCAGGCCAAAATCGCGAACCGACTTTTGAAAGAAATCATCAGTCGTCTGGAATTTATGGATCAGGTGGGCCTGGGTTATTTGACCTTGAATCGGTTGAGTTCGACACTATCCGGAGGAGAATATCAGCGGATTAAAATCGCCACTTCTTTGGGCTCTGCCTTAGTGGGATCGATGTATATTTTGGATGAACCTAGCATCGGACTGCATCCAAGGGATACGGATCGCCTAGTCGGTGTACTCAAATCTCTAAGGGATATGGGAAATACCGTGATCGTGGTCGAGCATGAGGAGAAAGTGATGAAAGCCGCTGACCAAATTATTGACATCGGGCCAGATGCCGGAGTGAACGGAGGGGAATTACTTTTTCAGGGCCCAATCGAAGAGCTGATTGATTCAGCTCAAACCTACACCGCCAAATACCTTCGCGGCGAGGAACAAATCTTCAAAAAGGAAGGAAATCGGAAATGGAAAGACGCCTTAATCGTCAAAGGTGCTCGGGAAAACAACCTGAAAAACCTGACGGTGAAGTTCCCATTGAATGTGCTCACCACCGTGACTGGCGTATCCGGATCGGGAAAATCAACTTTGATCAAAAAAGTCCTGTACCCAGCCTTGGGCAAAATGCTTGGTACTGTGATCGACGAAAGCGGAAAATATGATCGTATTGAAGGGGATTACAAACTGATCAATCAAATCGAATTCGTGGATCAAAATCCGATCGGAAAATCCTCGCGGTCAAACCCAGTGACTTACGTTAAGGCATATGATGCCATTCGTGCTCTTTTTGCCGATCAGCCGGTATCAAAACAGCGTGGCTACAAACCTGCTTTTTTCTCTTTTAATGTAGATGGTGGGCGTTGTGAAAACTGTGCCGGTGAAGGAATCACCACGATCGAAATGCAGTTTATGGCTGATATCCAGTTGACCTGCGAAGCCTGCAAAGGAAAACGCTTTAAAAATGAAATTCTGGATGCCAAATACAAAGACAAAGATATTTCAGAAGTATTGAACATGACCATCGATGAGGCGATTGTTTTCTTCAAAGGAAAAACACAAATCATCAATAAACTTCAACCGCTTCAAGAGGTCGGATTGGGTTATATCGGAATGGGTCAGAGTTCCAACACCCTTTCCGGAGGGGAAGCTCAACGGGTCAAATTAGCTTCTTTTTTAAGTAAGGGAGGCACGAAAGCCGGAGACCATATTCTCTTCATCTTTGATGAGCCTACTACAGGTCTTCACTTTCACGATATCAAAAAACTGCTCCATTCTATCAATGCACTGATCGATCAGGGTCACTCTGTGAT
>JAHEBE010000054.1:4375-13227 GCA_024642365.1 Algoriphagus sp. | reverse complement strand
CATTTATTTTTAAGTAAGAAGTATTTGCATTGAAGATTTAGGATAAAGGTATTTGACTAATCGAATTAACCTTTTCAATTATTTACCTAAAATGCTATAAATCTGAGCTTAAAGATTTTTGTTGAAATCTAGGAAGTTAAGAGATGCTATAAATCAATTTTTTGATGTGCATTTAAGAATTTAATCTTTATATTAAAGCACAGAGCGGTTTCAGAAACCGAAAATTGATACATAATTAGCATTCATGCTTCGGGCGTCTCCCGAAATTGGAATGCAAATATGAGGTCTTGTACTGTGAAATGCAAGTTGACGTTATTTAAAAAAATGATTTTTTACACTTCGTAAAATATACTGTCATGGTCAAAAATAAGTTTATAGCTGATTATCAAATCAATGCCTCAAAAAAAATTGTCTTCAATTATTTGAGCACTGCAAGTGGATTGTCGGAGTGGTTCGCAGATGATGTTATTATTACTGAAGATAAGAGCTACATCTTCCACTTTGATAATGAAGATCACTACGCACACTTAGTCTCCTTAAGGTCAAACATGCATGTTAAATTTGAATTTTATGATCCAGCAGTTCCAAATGAAGAGGATCTCTCGTATATCGAGTTCAAATTAGAAGAGAATGAATTGACCCAAACTTTATTTATTAAAGTGATTGATTACTCCGATGTATATGATGATGAAGAGTCCGCGGCGATTTGGGAGGGTTTGATTGGCCAACTCAAAGAAATAATTGGTGGTTAAAATCAAATCAATTTACCAACTTTGAACTTAGAATAGCGGTAGGTGTTTTAGCCGAATTCAAGAGTTTAACCAATGAAGAAATTAGACAAGCTTATTCTTGGGTCTTTTTTAGGCCCATTTTTATTGACCTTCATCGTGGTGGATTTCATATTGTTGACGGTCAACATGCTGAAATATTTCGATGAAATTTTTGGGAAAGGGCTGGGTTTTTGGATCTACATGGAGCTAATCGGATATTTTGTGATATCTATTTCTCCGATGGCCTTGCCTTTAGCAGTGCTGTTATCAAGCCTGATGACTTTTGGTAATCTTGGTGAGCATTTCGAATTGACTGCGATAAAAAGTAGCGGAATTTCATTGCTCCGTGCTCTTCGTCCCATTGGAGTTTTTGTGATTGTACTTACCTTTTTTGCCTATCTATCCAACAATTACCTTGTACCCAAAGTCAACCTGAAGACCTTCAGTTTACTTTATGATATGCGAATGAAGTCGCCTGCTTTAGATATTAAAGCTGGAGTATTTTATAATGGGATTCCGGGATATAGCATCAAAGTCAATGAAAAAGTAGGGGAGTTTGGATTAAAAGATATATTGATTTATAACCATTCCGAAGGGATGCAAGGAAACCTGAATGTAACATTGGCTGATTCAGGAGTAATGCAACCATTTTTTAATGATAATTACATGAGGCTGGCGCTTTACCATGGCCAAAATTATAAAGAGGAGCGAGCTACTCGTGGGATTAGTGAAAAGCCAGTAGAATTCAGTAGGACTAATTTTGATGAAAACACCATCATTTTTAATCTCAATTCATTCCAACTCAACCGAACGAATGAAGATGCTTGGTCTACCAATAGATCAATCAAAAATATTCCTGAAATCAAATTAGGGCTCGATTCCATAGTTACTCTTGTCAATGATCAGAAATTTCAAAATTATCAGACAGCAGAGAGTATATTTCCATTTTTTACCCGAGGAAGAAAATTAGTGCCTCCACAGGAAATCTTAGACCGTAAAGCACAGGATGATTCCTTGCGAGTAAAGAAATTTAGATCCGAGCAAGCTGAAACCGATTCCATTCAACGTTTAGCAGAGGCCCAAATGGCTGATAGTTCTCAGGTGGTAATCGAAAATCCAGAATCTAGGGAGCTAAAGACTAGTTCGGATACTTTAATAGGAAAAATTGAGACAAAAGCGATTACCAGTATTCCAGCTCGAAGTGATTCAATATTTAACCAAAAGAAAGTACATGTTCGGGATAGACAGCCATTAGTTATTGATACGAGCAAAGAAGATTCCAGTAGAAATGATGGGCCTGGCGAATTGGTCGTCAAGGTTCAACGAACTGAACCCCTTACATCCGAAGAAAAATCATTAATTGACTCGTTGGTTCATGAAAGAGGGTATATGAGCAATGCATTGACAATGGCTTTGAATAATTCAAGAAACTTGAAGAATACTTTCGATGTAAAAAAGGTGCAAATAGAGAATCATGATCGAGAATACCGTCGGTATGAAATCGCCTGGTTTCAAAAATACACGCAAGCAATTGCATGTTTTGTCATGTTTATGATAGGAGCACCTCTTGGAGCAATTATTAAAAAAGGAGGGCTAGGGATGCCGGTGCTCATTTCGATAATTTTCTTCATCATTTTTTACATGCTGACCATATCAGGTGAGAAATGGGCAAAAGAGGGGGTTGTGGACACCTTGTTTGGCACTGCGTTCTCGAATTTATGTTTGATTCCTTTTGGGCTTTTCTTTCTAAAGCAAGCGAGGAAAGATGCGCGATTATTTGAGCCGGATTTTTATGTGGAGTTGTGGAAAAGCCTTCAAAAAAGATTTAAAGTATTAAGCCCTAAATCGCGCTGATGTTTTATTATTTAGATTTTAGACTTACCTTTGTCTTTGTTTTAATTAATTTAGCTAAACATGTATTTAACATCAGAGAAAAAACAAGAGTTGTTTCAAAATCATGGACGGTTAAAATCTGCTACTGACACAGGATCTCCTGAGTCTCAGATTGCCCTCTTCACACACAGAATCAAGCATTTGACTGAGCATTTGAAGTCAAATAAGAAGGATCACTCCACTCGGCTTGGCTTATTGAAGCTAGTAGGTAAAAGAAGAAGCCTACTTGACTACCTCCACAAAAGAGAAATCGAGCGATACCGTGCTATCATCGCCGAACTAGGAATCAGGAAATAACCACTGAGTAAGGTTCTCGATCAAGAGAACCTTACTTTTTTCTTTTTAAAGGTTTCCGACACTTTTACATTACACGCTTTATCACTAACACGTATTTATGTTACCAAACTTAATCACCAAGACCATCACCCTTGAAGATGGCAGAGAAATTATAATTGAAACTGGCGCATTGGCCAAGCAGGCAGATGGTTCTGTCGTAGTGAAGATGGGAAAAGCCATGTTATTGGCTACTGTAGTTTCGAAAAAAGAAGCTGGAGAAGGAGTTGACTTTTTACCGATGTCGGTAGATTACCAAGAAAAATTCGCTTCGACAGGAAAAATTCCTGGCGGCTTTTTGAAGCGAGAGGGAAGATTATCTGATTACGAAATATTGATCAGTAGAATAGTGGACAGAGCGATTCGTCCAATTTTCCCAGATGATTACCATGCAGATACTCAAATTGCAATCTCACTCGTAAGTGGGGACGAAGAGGTTCTTCCAGATGCCTTAGCTGGTCTTGCTGCTTCAGCTGCCTTAGCAGTGTCTGACATTCCATTTAATGGACCTATCTCTGAAGTTAGAGTTGCAAAGATTGACGGTAAATTGAAAATCAATCCAAGTCCAATGGAATTGGAAAAAGCTTCCCTGGAATTTATCGTTGCTGGATCTTTGGACTTCATTTTGATGGTCGAAGGAGAGTCTGATGAAATTCAGGAAGAGGAAATGGTGGAAGCAATGCAGTATGCGCACGAGGAAATCAAGCGTCATTGCCAAGCACAAATCGAATTGACAAAACTTGTAGGGAAAGAAGTAAAGCGTGAGTATAACCACGAAAAATCTGATCCTGCTTTATTTGATAAAATGAAGGCTGAGGTTTATGACAAACTTTATGCTTCTGTGAGTAAGCTAATCGCAAACAAATCTGAAAGATCAGCTTTGATCAAAGAAATTAAGGAAGAGTTTGTAGCAAACCTTGGTGAAGATCATGGTTTTGAATCGAGCTTGATCGGGCCATATTTTAGTAAAATCCATAAAGAGGCGGCTAGAAATCTTACGCTTAATGAAAAGAAGCGTTTGGATGGTCGAAAACTCGATGAGGTAAGACCTATTTGGTCAGTTGTAGATTACTTGCCATCTGCACATGGATCTGCAGTATTTACAAGAGGAGAGACTCAATCATTGACCACTTGTACTTTGGGTACTAAGATGGACGAGATGATGATCGATGGAGCGACTATCTCTGGATACAACAAATTTTATTTGCATTACAATTTCCCAGGATTCTCTACAGGAGAGGTAAAACCAAATAGAGGTCCAGGAAGAAGAGAAGTTGGACACGGGAATTTGGCTATGAGAGCCTTGAAGAAAGTACTTCCTACGGGAGAAAATAATCCTTACACGATTCGTATCGTTTCTGATATTTTAGAATCAAATGGATCGTCTTCCATGGCAACAGTTTGTGCTGGTTCATTAGCATTAATGGATGCAGGAATTCAAATTAAATCACCGGTAACTGGTATAGCAATGGGAATGATTTCTGATGCGAAAACCGGAAAATATTCTATTCTATCTGATATCCTCGGAGATGAGGATCATTTGGGAGATATGGATTTCAAAGTGACAGGTACTTCCAAAGGAATCACTGCTTGTCAAATGGACCTGAAAGTAGAAGGACTTGATTATTCTGTATTGAAAGAAGCGCTTCACCAAGCTAAAGCTGGAAGACTTCATATTTTAGATGAGATCAATAAAACGCTTTCAGCGCCTAAGCCTGATTTGAAACCTCATACCCCAAGATCATTTATCATGATGATTCCAAAAGAATTGATTGGTGCTGTGATTGGACCTGGAGGTAAGGTGATTCAAGAAATCCAGAAAGATACTGGCGCTACTATCGTAATCGAAGAGGTTGATAATCAGGGTAAAATCAATATTTTCTCGGCTAATCAAGATAAACTTAATGCGGCGCTTGCTCGTATTAAAGCCATCGTAGCTCAGCCAGAAATTGGAGAGACCTACACAGGAAAAGTGAAGAACATTCAACCTTTTGGTGCATTTGTGGAATTTATGCCGGGTAAAGATGGTTTACTTCATATCTCGGAGATCAAATGGGAGCGACTTGAAACAATGGATGGTGTGCTAGAGCCAGGAGAAGAGATTATGGTTAAATTAATCGATATTGATCAGCGAACTGGTAAATTCAAGCTTTCAAGAAAAGCGCTTTTACCAAAACCTGAGAAGCCAGCTTCAAATCCGCAAGGATAATTGATTCAAATTTCTCCGAATAATGTTTAATTGAGTTTCATAAATCATATACCTGAATGAGGCAGCTAAAAATTAGCAAACAGATTACCAACAGAGAAAGTCAGTCTCTTGATAAATACCTCCAAGAAATTGGAAAGGTGGACTTATTGACGGCAGATGAAGAGGTAGTATTGGCCAAGCGAATCAGAGAGGGAGATCAACTTGCTCTTGAAAAGCTTACTAAAGCCAACCTAAGATTCGTCGTATCAGTAGCGAAACAATATCAGAATCAAGGACTCTCATTAGGTGATTTGATCAACGAAGGGAATTTAGGTCTCATCAAAGCTGCACAGCGATTTGATGAAACTAGAGGATTCAAATTTATTTCTTACGCCGTTTGGTGGATTAGACAGTCCATCCTTCAAGCATTGGCAGAGCAATCAAGAATTGTTCGTTTGCCATTGAATAGAGTGGGTTCTTTGAATAAAATCAGTAAAACCTTTAGTGAATTAGAGCAGAAATTTGAACGTGAGCCTTCACCAGAAGAACTTGCAGAAGTGCTTGAAATCACAGCCAATGAGGTAGTAGACACCATGAAAATTTCTGGTCGTCACGTTTCAATGGATGCACCTTTTGTGCAAGGAGAAGAGAATAGCCTTCTTGACGTCTTGGAAAATGACGGAGATGAAAAACCAGATGATGGTTTGATGACAGACTCACTTCGAAAAGAAGTTCAACGTGCGCTATCTACTTTGACTCAGCGTGAAGCGGATGTAATCACGCTATATTTTGGATTGAATGGAGAGCATGCGATGACACTTGAAGAGATTGGCGAAAAATTCAATTTGACCCGAGAGCGTGTTCGTCAAATAAAAGAGAAAGCAATCAGACGCTTGAGACATACCTCAAGAAGTAAGACCCTAAAGCCTTACCTTGGTTAATAAAAAATTAGAAAGGGGGTTTAACAACCCCCTTTTTTTATTTTACTCCATCTCAACCGATTAACCTCCAATTTGGGAACTTTAACAATTCTAAACTTTGAGGAGGGATTAGAAATAACAAAATTTGCCAGATTTTAATAATCAATTAATGAGTCAAGAAAACGAGCACGTAAAAGTTTTAATTATTGGTTCTGGACCTGCTGGATATACTGCAGCAATTTATGCTTCTAGAGCAGGCTTATCACCAGTTTTGTATACTGGTGGGCAACCAGGAGGTCAACTTACCATCACTAATGATGTAGAAAATTATCCAGGATATCCCGACGGAGTAATGGGGCCTGAGATGATGGAAGATTTTAGAAAACAAGCAGAACGATTCGGTACTCAAGTAAGGTATGGATTGGCTACAAAAGTGGATTTTTCAAAGCGACCTCATCAGGTTGAAATTGATGAACAAAAGACAATTCTTGCGGACACTGTTTTGATTTCTACTGGAGCATCCGCAAAATGGCTAGGGATAGAAAGTGAGGAACGTTTAAATGGTAAAGGCGTCTCAGCGTGCGCAGTTTGCGATGGATTTTTCTTCAGAGGTCAAGAAGTAGCTATTGTAGGTGCTGGTGATACTGCTTGTGAAGAGGCTTCCTACTTATCAAACATTTGTAGTAAAGTTTATATGATTGTGAGAAGAGATGAAATGCGAGCTTCTCAAATCATGCAAAGTAGGGTAATAAATAATCCAAAGATTGAAATCTTATGGAATACTGAAACTGAGGAGATTCTTGGTGATGATGAGGTGACAGGAGCGAGGCTCCTGAATAATAAATCTGGAGAAAAAATCGAATTGAAGATTTCTGGCTTCTTTGTTGCTATTGGACACCAACCAAACACAGATATATTCAAAGATTTTATCCATATGGATGAAGCTGGGTATATCAAAACCATACCTGGAAGTACTAAAACTAATGTGGAAGGCGTTTTTGCATGTGGTGATGCGCAAGATCACATTTATAGACAGGCTGTAACAGCCGCCGGTACAGGTTGTATGGCTGCCTTAGATGCTGAGCGATTTCTGGCAGAATTTGAAAATCACTAATTCATTAAATGAAGTATTTCTTTATAATATTATTCTTAGGGAGTTTTTTGAGCATTGGTTTAAGTGAAAGCAATGCTCAAATTTTCCCGAAGATTATAAAGAAAAACCCAAGCTCACCAACAACTGGAACTCAAGAAAGAAAGTCTATTGAACTGAGAGGATTTGACCAAAGTACCTATCTCAAAACACTTTCTTCTATTACTGACTCCATTATTTTTGAAAATAATGTGAATTTGGGCAGAGTTCGATCGATCGTAAGTGAAGATCGCCCAATTATGATATGGGCTCCTACAAATCAATTAGTTAAAGTCGCAGAACAAATCCTAATTGATAGTATTTGGGTGACTGCTTATGAGCATTATTCCTCTTGGGATTCGAAGAAGATCGACATTTACAACTTTGACTTAAAGAATTTTAAGGACACGGTGAACGTCAGATTATTTGATCCGTTTTTTGGCTATGAATGGAAAATGCCCCTTGAAACTACCCCAGTCACCTCCGGTTTTGGATACCGATGGAGAAGGTGGCATTATGGAACTGACTTAGATTTAAATACTGGCGATCCAGTTTATAGTGGTTTCGATGGAATCGTTCGGATAAAGTCCTATGACCGATATGGCTTTGGATATTATATCGTTGTACGTCATAAAAATGGGCTTGAGACCGTCTATGGACACCTTTCTAAGCAATTGGTGGAAGTTGGACAAGAAGTAAAAGCAGGTGATTTGATTGGAAAAGGGGGGAATACAGGAAGAAGTACTGGATCTCATTTGCATTATGAACTTCGCTATAAGGGATTAGCTTTTGACCCTCAAAAGGTCTATGATTTTGAAAATAACTCTATTGCTGGTCCCAATTACATGATTACTCCATCTTTGTTTTCTCATGTTGCAGGAAGTGCACCAGTTGCAAAGACGACTGCATATCACAGGGTGAGAAAAGGAGAAAACCTCGGTTCTATTGCAAGGAAATACGGAGTTTCAGTCAGTTCTTTGACTAAATTGAATGGGATTTCAACCCGATCAATTTTAAAAATCGGACAAAACTTGAAAATTCGCTAAAAGAATATAGGCTTATGACAAAGCTTGATGTATTGGTATTTGCTGCTCATCCTGATGATGCGGAACTCGGTTGCTCTGGGACTATTGCTTCTTTGGTAGCCCAAGGAAAGAAAGTTGGGATTGTAGATTTTACTCATGGTGAAATGGGGACCAGAGGTACTCCTGAAATAAGACTTCAAGAATCAGCTAAAGCAGCAGAGATTCTGAAGCTTTCAGCTAGAGAAAATGTAGGTTTTAAAGATATCTTTTTTGAAAATGATTCCGAACATCAGCTCAAGTTGGTGGAAATGATTCGGAAATATCAACCCGAAATAGTACTGGCGAATGCCATTTCTGACCGTCATCCTGATCATGGAAAAGGTTCTAATTTAGCTTCCCAGGCTTGTTTTATGAGTGGCTTACGAAAAATTGAAACTACAACGGATGGTGAGAACCAGGATCCATGGAGACCGAAATTCGTTTACCATTACATCCAAAACAACTTTATTAATCCTGATTTTGTCGTAGACGTTACACCTTTTTGGCAAACTAAAATCGACAGTATCATGGCTTTCCGCTCTCAATTCTACGATG
>JAHEBE010000054.1:0-4275 GCA_024642365.1 Algoriphagus sp. | reverse complement strand
TTGCTGCTTTGGTAGTTTGTAAAAAAGACGAAACCAAAATCAACCTCTTTTAAAAGTACAATTCGGCCATTTGGAACTCCATCAAGTCCAATTGTTGAAAGTGTCATGGCGTTTACTTCCAATACTTCTCCTTTTAGAGCCTCATTAAACCACACTTGAAATTGCTTTATAGGATCAGGGTCTAGTTCTATGATAATAAGTGATTTGAGAGAGTATTCTTTTCGAATTGAGGCTATTTCCATGATCTATTTTCTTTCTTTAATTCTTTTAGATAAAAATACTATTGCCATTGCATTTAAAAAATTATGCTTTATATTTTTCAAGAATTCTTAAGGCATTATATATGATTCAAAACGAACAGGACAATCCGAAAGCTGGAGATCTACTTATTTCCGAACCTTTTTTGCAAGATGAAAATTTTGTTCGGTCAGTGGTTCTCCTTTGCGAACACTCTGATGAGGGAAGTTTTGGATTGGTAATAAATAAACCTTCGATTTTAAAATTAGGAGAGCTTGTGGAGGAATTGAGCTTTTTGGATAAGGAAGTTTTCGTCGGAGGGCCTGTTGAGCAAAACACTTTGCACTTTATTTATTTTGGTGAAAAACTGCTTGAGGGAAGCATTTCCCTTGGAAATGAACTCTGGTGGGGTGGAGATTTTGATTCACTATTAGAAAAATTGAAGCTAGGTCAATTCAACTCAGAAACTGTGAGATTCTTCTTAGGCTACAGTGGATGGGGCTCTGGCCAATTAATAGACGAGTTAGGAGAAAGTACCTGGATAGTTTGTACTCAAAATCTTGATGTGGAAAATTTGGATTTGACACCAGAAGAGCTTTGGAAAAACTTACTTAAAAACATGGGAGGCGAGTATAAGGTAATCGCAAATTATCCTTTGGACCCAAGATTAAATTAGGCAAAATGCCTACTTTTGCCCATATTGCCTCGAAATAGTACCGTTTTTATGACTGAGAAAAGTAACGAATTGTCTAATGAAGACAAGGTGACCCAAAGCTCTGAATCCCATGAGCCAAAAGGTAAAGAAAATTCTGAAGCAGCAAATACTTCTCAGGAAGAGAAAGTAGAAAAGCTCGATGAAAATCAAGTAACTGAAGCTGCTGCTGCTGAGCTCCCTGTCGCGGAGCAAAATCCGGATCAAGAATTAACCCCAGAGAACAATTCAGACGCAATGAATGCGGAGGAAACTGATGTATCAGAAGTGGCTGAGCCTGTTCAACCTCAAGCTTCTTCTGAGATTGAAGATTTGGTTGAGGAAAATGCTACTGAAGAAGTGGTTGATTCAAACAAAGAAGAAGTTTCTGATGCGAAGGAATCTGAAGACGAATCAGAGCAGGAAGAAGACGATGATCATACAGAAGAGGAAATAGATATTTCTTCTTTGTCTAAAAAGGCGCTTTTAGCCTTAATCAAAACTAAAGTACAGGGAGCAAATCCATTTAAATTGGATAAAATTGTCCATGAGATTAAAGCTGCTTTCGACGAATTTACCAATCAGGAAAAAGAAGAGGCGCTGGAAAAATTTAAGTCTGAGGGTGGTACTGACGATGATTTTGATTTCAGACCAAGTGATGAGGAGCGAGAATTCAATACGTATTACTACGAATTCAAAAAGCAATTAAACAACCTCAGAAAAGAAGCTGAACGTCAAAAAGACTCAAACCTTCACGCCAAAACTGAACTTTTAAACAAACTTCGTGAGCTTGTTGATGGCGAAGAAACCACACTGAGTATCTCAGTTATAAAGGAAATCCAAGAAACTTGGAAATCCATCGGGCAAGTTCCTGCGGCCCAAAACAGAAGTCTATGGGCAAGCTATAATGCCTTAATGGATCGCTTTTATGATAACAGAAGCATTTACTTCGAATTAAAAGAATTAGATAGAAAAAAGAATCTTGAAAGTAAGACAGAGCTTTGCGAAAAGGCGGAGGCGCTGAAAGAGGTAAAAGATCTAAAAGATGCAATAAAATCTCTAAATGAACTTCATGAGGAATTTAAGCACATAGGACCTGTTCCAAGAGACGAGCAAGAAGACCTTTGGCAGCGATTTAAAGCCGCTTCTGATGCGGTTTATGATCGAAGAAAGAATTTTTATGAAGGACAGAAAGAAGTTTTTCAGAAAAATCAAGATGAGAAAGAGCTTCTAATTGAAAAATTAAAGGTCTTTACTGATTTCAAAGCTGCCCGAATTCGGGATTGGAATCTTAAAACCAAAGAAATTCTTGAAATTCAAAAAGCATGGGAGAAGATTGGTCCTGTAACCCGTGAATCTGGAAAAGATATTAATAAGTCGTTCTGGGCTGCATTTAAGCAGTTTTTCCATAACAAAAACTTATTCTTCAAGGAACTGGATGAAATACGGGCAACTAATCAAGCAAAAGCCGAAGAGTTGATCACTAGGGCTATAGAATTATCTGAAAGTACAGATTGGCAAAACACTGCAAATGCATTAGTGAAACTTCAGCAAGAGTGGAAAAAGCTTGGTCCAACTCCAGAAAAGCACCGTGATGCATTGTATAAAAGATTTAAATCTGCCTGTGATACGTTTTTTGACAATCGCAGAAATGCAAATCAACAATCAAATGCTGAGTTTGAGGTTAATCTGAAAAAGAAGCAACAAATCTGTAAGGACATCGTGGCCTTAGCTACAAATTCACCTTCAGAAGATTCGTTGACCGAATTGGTAAACGCATACAATGAGGTTGGTTTTGTTCCAAGAAAGAACATTAAAGAAATTGCTGCAGAGTTTAAAACAGCAGTGGACACATGTCTTGAAAAGCTTGGATCTGAGGGAGAAGGAAGAGAAGATTTCTTATTCCGATTAAACTTGAATCAAATTCAGTCTGATCCAAATGCTAATAAAACACTCAATAAAAAGGAGCATGGAATCAGAAAGCAAATTTCTGAATTAGAAAACAACATCACCCTTTGGAAAAATAATCTTGAATTTTTTGCGGCTTCGAAAACTGCTGATAAACTCAAGGATCAATTTGATGTGAAAATTCAAAAGGCCGAGGATGAAGTTGAAAAACTTAAAAAGAAGCTGGCTATTTTAAAAGAGTTTTAAATTAATCTCACTCAGAATAAGGGAGATATAATATTTATTTATTCTGAGTTTGGAGCAAATGACCTGAAGGTCTATATTTGCACCACCATAAAGAAAAAAGCCTCTTTAGCTCAGCTGGTAGAGCAACTGACTTGTAATCAGTAGGTCGCTGGTTCGATCCCGGCAAGGGGCTCATAAAGGGAAGCAGAAATGTTTCCCTTTTTGCTTTTTAATTATCCCCTATTAGTCATTTTTTTGAAAAACAATATTTCCTGAATTTTCTCTTTACCATTTTTAGGAGAGAAACTAGATTAAAGCCCTTCGTATATAATTTTTTCCAACGGTTCAAAAAATTGCCCTAGGAAATAGCCCGATTATCTATAATTTAAAGTCTTGCTGAGTTTTTTGATTTTCAGAATTTGTAATTGATCATCAATCTCGCCTTAAATTTCCTTTCAAATGCGCTATCCTTATTATGTTTGCCTATTCGGCTTGCTGTTTTTTCTTCTAATTAGCTCATGTACGCCTGAGCGATCACCCTTTGATGTTTCTCCAGCAGAATCACTGGATCCTAAACGAGGGGAAGCTCCTTTTCCAATTGTAACACTTCCAGAAGGCATTGACATGGAATCCCCCACTTGGAAAGGGGTAGACCTAAGTCCAAAGCCACCCGTGGTGCCAGTTTCTGCAAATGAAGAAAAAAAGTCATTTGTATTGAAACCAGGATTTCACATGGACCCAGTACTTTCCGAGCCTCAAATCAGAGAACCAGCAGCGATCCAATTTGATGGAAATGGGAGAATGTATGTTCTGGAATTGCGAACCTACATGCAAGATCTTGATGCCAATGGTGAGTTGATGCCTACTTCTAGGATCTCAAGATGGGAGGATAAAGACAATGATGGAGTTTATGAAACTGGAGTTGTCTTTTTAGATAGTCTTGTATTTCCAAGGTTTGTCGTTCCTTTTGGGAAAAACGCCATCCTTTCTATGGAATCGAATGAGGATAATGTCTATAAATACACCGATACAGATAATGATGGAAAGGCCGACAAAAAGGAATTTTTTACTTCTGGATTAGGACGTTCAGGAAACGTTGAGCATCAAATCAGCTTTTTGACTTGGGCTTTGGATAATTGGATGTATAGCACCTATAACTCTAAACGGATCAGATGGACACCGGATGGAGTGATCCAAGAGCCAAGCGGGAACCC